>PXDP01000463.1 GCA_003565035.1 PVC group bacterium
AGTTTCACGCAGAGGGGGGGCACGAGGGTGACAGCGAGGACCCAGCTGAGGAGCAGGGAGTAGCCGATGACCCAGAAGAGCGATCCGGCGTATTCGCCCATGTTGGTGGGGGAGAAGCCGATGGCGCTGAAGGCGAGAATGCCGACGGCGGTGCCGCCGAGGAGCGGCCAGATGGTGGTGCGGACGGTATCGATGGCGGCGGTTTCGGGGTCCTCCCCGGCACCGATGCGGAGGCGGAGGGCATCGGTGATGACGATGGCGTTGTCGACCAGCATGCCGAGGGCAATGATGAGAGCGCCGAGGGAAACGCGGTGCATGTCGATGCCGTCAAAGAGCATGGCAATGAGGGTACCGCAGACGATGAGGAGGAGGGTGAATCCGATGATGATGCCGCTTTTGAAGCCCATGAAGACAAAGAGGACGACCACCACGATGACAATGGCGGTGACGAGGTTGACGATGAAGTCGTTGATGGACTGGTTGACGCTTTCGCCCTGGTCGGAGACCACGGTGAGATGCATGCCGAGGGGGCGGTCGGCTTCGAGTTCGGCCAGGCGGTCGTTGACGAGCTGTCCGAGGGTGACGACATTGCCGCCGCTGATGTTGGAGACGCCGATGCCGATGGCGGGTTCGCCGTTGATGCGCATGAGGGCGCGGGCGGGTTCGCGGATTTCGCGGGTGAGGGTGGCGACATCGCCGAGGGCGATGAGGCGGCCTCCGGGACCGGCTCCGATGCGGAGTTCGCGCAGGGACTGCAGGTTGGTGGCGGGATCGTTGGGCGAAATCCGCAGGCGGAGGCCGTCGAGTTCCAGGCTGCCGGCGGGGGTGACGAGGTTCTGCTGCCGGAGGCTGTTGAAGATCAGGGCGGGGGGAATGCCCAGTGCGGCGGCGCGGCTGGAGCTGATTTCCACAAAAATGGCCTCCTGCGGGGAGCCGTGCAGGGAGACTTTGGCGACACCGTCCACGAGCAGCAGCTCTTTACGGAGGTCGGAGGCATAGTCGTTAAGGTCGGTGAGGGAATATTCGGGTCCGCTGAGGGCATAAAACAGGCCGTAGACATCGCCGAAGTCGTCGTTGACCAGGGAGGGACCGGCTCCGGGGGGGAGAACGCGGCGGGCATCTTCGACTTTCCGGCGGAGTTTGTCCCAGATTTGCTGCAGTTCATTCGGCGTTTTGGCGAAACGCATGTGCATTTCCACCTGCACCTCGGATTCGCCGGGGCGGGAGATGGAGGTGATTTTTTTGACTTCCTGGAGCTGCTGAATGGCCTCTTCGATGGGGTCGGTGACCTCCAGGGCCACGGTTTCGGCGGAGGCACCGGGGTAGGGGGTGAAAATGACGGCGGTGCGGATGATGAATTCCGGGTCCTCGTAGCGGCCCAGATTCTGGAAGGCGATGATGCCGCCGGCCAGCAGCAGAAAAACCGACAGAAAACTGATGGTTTGTTTTTTGAGGCAGAGGGCGGCGGGGTTCACGGCTCCTCCCGGTCCCGGGGTGTCCATTCGCGCACGGTCATGCTTTCGCGAAGCTGGGAGAGTCCGGTGGTGACGATTTGTTCGCCGTTTTCGAGGCCCGAAAGGATCTGAACGCCTTCGGTGTCGGGTTGGCCGACCTCCACATCGCGGGCGTGCACGGTTTGGGTGTCGGGGTTAAAGACCCAGACCTTGGCGGTGCCGTCGGGCCGGGACTGGACCGCGCGGAGCGGGACGAGATGCACGGCGCCGCCGGCATCAAGAATGCCCTCCACATCCAGGGTGGCGGACATGCCCGGAAGCACGGTGCGGTTTTCGGGTCGGTCGAGGGTGAAAACCACGGCATAGGTGAGGGTAACGGGGTCGGCGACGGTGGCAATTTCGCGGAAGGCGACGGGGAACCGCTGATCGGGAAGGCTTTCGAAGCGCAGGGTGGCGTCCACGGCTTCGCCGGTGCCGGGGCTGACGCGCAGGATGAGCGGTTCGGGCACATCAATCACCACATCGAGGGGGCTGAGGGCCTGAAAGAGGAGAATGGGCTGTTTGGCCTGAATGGAGCTGAAATTCTGCACCAGACGGCGTGAGACGACGCCGTCGAAGGGGGCGTGGATCTCGGTTTTTTCGAGGGCGCTGAGGGCGGTGTTGAGGTCCTCGGCGGCGGTGGCGGCGGCGGCGCGTTTGCGGTCGATCTCGGCATCGGAGACAGAGCCGACGAGGAGTTCAAAGCGGTCGCGTTCGGAGGCGGCCAGTTCGGCGGCGGTGCGGGCGGAGGCGACCCGGCTTTCGAAATCGCGGGGATTGAGGGCGGCCAGCAGGGTGCCTTCTTCAACCGCCCGGCCTTCGGTGACATTCAGATGCTGGAGCACGCCGGGGACATCGAAGGCGAGTTCCACGCTTTCGCGGGCGCGGAGTACGGCGGGAAAGGTCATGCGCTCGGTGTCATCGGCGGCCCGGACGGTGTGCAGGCGGACGGGGCGGGCGGCGGATGGACCGGCCTCCGGCGCGGCCTCACGCTTTCCGCAGGCGGTGAACAGGAGCAGGAACAGAAGCAGAGGGGACAGGTGTTTCATACGGAATGCCTCGCGGATGAGCGGGTTGATAATCTTCTTTGGATGTATACCCTGATCTGTCAAAAGGTCACGAAGAACTGAAAAAAATATGGTGAAAATCAAGATGAAAACCCGCGAAATTGCCACGCGGGACGCATGGGTCAGGGAAGAGGGTAGAAAGAACCACCGATAGCACTGAAGACACTGAGGGCTGTGGGGCAGGGGAGCGAGTACGATTACGATGAGAGTGACAGCCGGAGGCGCCGCATCCTGCGGCGGGTTTTTGGCGGTGAAGTTCCGCCGCTGGAAGCGGCACGTCCGGGTGTTTGTGGAGAGCCGCATTCTGCGGAGAGGGTCTTGCTTAGGGCACCGTGTTTGTGAATATCCAATATCCAATATCCAACATCCAACATCCAATGTCCAAGGTTGAAGGGAGAAGGGGGAAGAAGGGGGGTATGGGTGATGGGGTGATGGGTTTTCCATCACAACATCAAAACAGAACCGCATTCCAACGGGGGCCTGGGGGTGAATATCCAACATCCAATGTCCAATGTCCAAGGATTAAGGGGGAAGGGGGAAGGGGCCCGGAGTTATTGCCTTTCTTTGGCCTCCTTGAAACAGCGAACGGCCAGTTCGCGATAGAGGAGGGCCTGGGCGTAGCGGTCGGTTTCTTCGCGGAGGGTGCCGTCGGCACCGGGGAAGACGCGGGCATAATAGAATTGACTGGTGAGCAGCTCCGGGGCGAAGATCAGGACATCGCCGGGGCCGGCGTGGCGGAGAAATCCGCCCATGGCAAGGGTCCACATGCTTTTGAAATCCGCCAGATAATCCCCGCCGGTGGCCTGGCGCGGTTTTTCGTCCAGGCTGTGGATGGGGGCCTGCATGAAGCCGGGGGCGGCGATGCGGCCGTGTATGAAGCCGGTGCGCTCGAAAATAGGGGCCATGAAGTCTCGCTTCATCTCCAGTCCGCCATAAACCATCTCCTGCCCGCAGTAGTAATGGCTGTAGTCGGCGTTCAGGAGTAGATCCGGATGACGTTTAAGCAGTTGAACCGTGCGCCACATGTCCTGGGTGAGGGTGGCGCGGTGGGTTTCCACGAATGCGGGGAGGGCGTGGCGCGTGGAGGCCTCCAGCACGGCACCGATGAGCGCGTCCACTTCGTCGTCGTTTTCGATTCCCCAGGCCAGGTGCAGGGTGATGCAGGAATCGCC
>PXDP01000394.1 GCA_003565035.1 PVC group bacterium
ATCTCCTACGCGGTCGGCTGCATGGTCGGTCGATACTCCCTCGACAAACCCGGACTGATCCTGGCCAATCAGGGGGAGACCTTGAGCGACTATGTCGCGAAAGTTAGAGGTCAGAGGGTAGAGGGTAGAGGTCAGGGAAATACGGAGTATGACGGACAGGAACTCTCACCTCTGACCTCTGACCTCTCCTTGACCTCTGACATCTCTCCATCTGAGCTCTCCTTCCTTCCCGATGAACAAAACGTGATCCCGATTCTGGAGAAGGACTGGTTCACGGATGACATCACCGAACGTTTTTATGCGTTTATGCGGGTGACCTTTGGCAAAGAGCATTTCAACGAGAACCTGGCCTTTCTCGAGGAGGCCCTGGGCAAGGATGTTCGGAAATACTTCCTCAAGGACTTCTTCAACGATCATGTGAAGCGCTACAAGAAGCGGCCCATCTACTGGCTCTTCTCCAGTCCCAAGGGCGGTTTTCAGGCGCTCATCTACATGCACCGCTACCGCCCCGACACCGTAAGCGTGATTCTGAACGACTACGTCCGCGAGTACCGCGCCAAGCTCGCCGCCCGGGTGGAGCATCTGCAAGGGGTCGAAGCCAGCGCCGACGCCGCCAAAGGAGCCAAAACCCAAGCCATCAAAGAAATCGAGTCCCTCCGCAAGATCATCGACGAGCTGGACACCTGGGAACGCGAAGTCCTCTACCCCCTCGCCAGCGAACGCAAAGAGATCGATCTCGACGACGGCGTAAAAGTCAACTATCCCAAATTTGAAGGTGCGGTGAAGAAGGTGGTGGGGTTATGACCGGGAGCGCCGGCGTCCCGCCGGCAAATGGGAACGCAGGCGTCCCGCCTGCTGAAGATGCCGGCAGGATGCCGGCGTTCCCGGGACGTTGGCATTCCCGCGGATACCTCCCCCACTTCGACAAACCCGGACTCATTCAATCCATCACCTTCCGCCTCTTCGACTCCGTTCCCGGCGATGTGATCGAGAAGTGGAAACGGGAATTGGAGTGGACGGAATATATGGCCGCAGACGACCCGAAGGCCTTTGAACTACGCAAACGGATCGAGGACTACTCGGACCAAGGCTACGGGGAATGCTGGTTACGTCGTGACGACTGCGCCTCTGTAATGCAAAGCGCGCTCTTGCATTTCGACGCGGACCGCTACCATCTCATCGAATGGTGCGTGATGTCCAATCATGTGCACGTGTTGATCGAGACTCTCCCGGGCCATCCTCTGGAGACAATCCTCCACTCCTGGAAATCGTTCAGTTCCAAGGAATGCAATCGGATCTTGAAAAGGACCGGCCGGTTTTGGATGAAGGAATACTTCGACCGCTACGTGCGGAACCAGAAGCACTTTGACACCGTGGTGGACTACATCCGCCAAAACCCGGTAAAGGCGGGGCTGTGTAAACGTCCGGAGGATTGGAAATGGTCCTCTGCGGGAACGCAGGTGCTCCCGGGAACGCAGGCATCCTGCCTGCAAATGGGAACGCAGGCGTCTCGCCTGCACACGGAAGAGCAGGCGGGACGCCTGCGTTCCCGGGAACATCCGTTGACACAGAACCATTCCACATATAAAACGGGCGCATCATGAAACTCACATCCATCCAACTCCAGGGCTTCAAGTCCATCGATAACGAAGGGCAGACGATCCCCTTCTTTCCCGTCACGGTATTTTTGGGAGCGAACGGGGCGGGAAAGAGCAACCTCATCTCGTTTTTTAATTTGATGAATGCCGTAGTAGACGGCAAGCTGCAAAACTTCGTTGCAAGAGCCGGGGGGCCTTCCTCACTGCTGTACTTTGGGCCAAAGACAACTCAAGAAATCATTTACAAGGTGACTTTTTCAGGTCCGAACGCCATAAAATTCAGTCATAAAGTAGGTGTTGAATTTTCGGTCGCATCCAATGTATTCATCGGCGCTGAGTTTTTGTTGATATCGGAAATAAATGCTGATGAGCAAGATTGTGTTGTGTTTTCTGCTGGAGGACAAGAATCGGAATTACCCAACCAAGCAAAACATGGTGATGACCCCCATGATGCAAAGGCAATGATCCAAGCCATTCAGTCCTGCAAAGTCTACCAGTTCCACGACACCACCCCCACTGCGA
Organism: PVC group bacterium; assembly: GCA_003565035.1. Lineage (GTDB taxonomy): Bacteria > Verrucomicrobiota > Kiritimatiellia > SS1-B-03-39 > UBA6053 > PXAS01. Next base: position 2,121 of record PXDP01000394.1, read on the forward strand.
AAATCCGGCTGCAGGGTTACGTGGATGATGCGCACGCTTTGCAGTCGGATGGCGGGAACTTGGCTGCTTTCCTACGGGTGATGAAAAAGAAAGAGAAGACCCGTCCGTATTATGACCGCATCGTTCGGCACATCCGGCAAGTGGTTCCGCAGTTCGGGGATTTTGATCTCAACACGTTGCCGGACAATGACACTCAGGTGCGTCTGAACTGGCGGGAGAAGGATTCGGATCACCTGTTTGGCCCGCATCAACTTTCGGATGGGACCCTGCGCTTTATGGCACTGACGACCCTTTTCCTGCAACCGTCCGCATCCCGTCCGGGCGTGATTGTGGTGGACGAACCGGAACTGGGCTTGCATCCCGCCGCATTGGGAGCGTTGGCGGACATGGCGAAATCGATTTCCCACGAGTCCCAGGTGGTATTCGCTACCCAATCTCCTGCCCTGGTGGATCATTTTGACGCGGATCAGATTGTGGTGGTTGAACGGGATCCTGTAAAGCCCCGCTCGGTTTTCAAACAATTGGATGCCGTCGCATTGAAGGATTGGCTGAAACGCTACTCGTTGAGCGAGCTTTGGGAAAAGAATGTGATCGGGGGATGTCCGTGATGCGTGTGAACATCACCGTGGAGGGTCAAACGGAACAGGGCTTTGTGAAAAACGTTCTGGCCCCCTACCTTTCCAATCATGGCGTGTATGCCGTGGCGCGTTCGGTGTTGACCAGCAAGGACAAGAAGGCAAATCGCGAATACCGGGGAGGTTTCCGACTCGGACGAGCCGCATATCCCACAGTTTGGAAAGATATTCAAAGCTGGATGAACGAAGACAAGCAAGAGGATGTGCGCTTCACCACGATGTTTGACCTTTACGGCCTCCCGGAGGCCTTTCCCAAGCGGAAAGAGTCGGCAGGCATTTCGGATGTCTACGAGAAGGTGCAAACCTTGGAGAAGGCGTTTGATGCGGATATCCGTATGCAGTTGAAAGACGATCCTCGCTTCTTCTCCTATCTCCAGGTTCACGAATTCGAGGCGCTGCTGCTGGCAGATCCTGAAAAGCTTTTGCTGGAATACGTGGGCCAGAACCGCGCGGTTCAGAATCTTATGGACCTGGTGGAGCGCGAAGGGGGAGAGCCGGAGCGCATTAACGACAGCCCCGAAACCGCTCCATCCAAACGCATCATCCACCAAATTCCCGCGTATGAGAATAGTAAGACCACCACCGGAGTATTGGTCGCGGAATTGATCGGCATGGAAACCCTGCTGCGGAAATGTCCGCATTTCCACTCGTGGGTCGAAAAATTGGTGGCCTTGGGCCGGGAGGCGAAATGATCACGGGAACGCAGGCATCTTGCCTGCACACGGGAACGCAGGCATCCTGCCTGCACACGAAAGAGCAGGCGGGACGCCTGCGTTCCCAGACGCCGGCACTCCCACAAAAGGATATGGATTCATGAGCAAAATAAAAACCGCCTTGGAAAAACTCTTCGACCGCCACCGCATCGTCTTCTGGTATGATGCGAACCGGGAACTGCGCTCTGATTATGAGCGGCTGGCCCTGCCGTCGGTGGAAAAGGTCGAAATTCGAAACAACGAGTTTGGTCTGAAGCACC
>PXDP01000409.1 GCA_003565035.1 PVC group bacterium
ACGACAGGGCTTCGTCCTCTGGTGCAGACTCGCCCCACGCACTCGGCCTCCTAGGACCTTCTTGTTCATCGGCTCGCGATTTTGCCGTCCGGCTTCTTTCCCACCCAATCTTACGATTACGCAGTTGCCATTGGCTTGTACTTTTGTTTTCATCGTTCTATGTACAGAGGACTTTCACCTCATAAGTTCACGCCCATGCCGGGCATACACCATAAGGCCAACCGAACCTCGTAAACTCGGTCCGGTGGACTGAGACGTTGGCCTCAGGATGAAAAAGAATAAAGCACAGGCTCTATTGGGTTATTCGATTCTTACGGCGCTCGGATTCATCATGTTCGATGAGACCTGGACTGTATCGTTCGTCCTAGGTCCCACGGAGCAACTTGCTGTCGCCTTCCATGCCTTTCCTCGAGGGAGCGACTACATCAGTGGTGTTGCGCCGAACATGGCTATGGAGCAGATCTTTGGGTTGAGCCTCTGTGCTCTATTGTGGTTAACTGGCGCTGTGGGTTCTGCCTATGCGCCCGGCAGCGCTCGTTTAAGAAAAGTATTATTTGGGCTCTTCTGGGTCTGCATTGGAATCGTGAATATAGCGCTATTCGCGGTTCGCAGTGTGTAACGGCGCCGAATCAGAGCCTGGAGCGTTGCACAAGATAATCTCGAGCTTACCCATTAACCTTTCTGCCAATCTGAAGAAATCAGCTTGCCTTTATCACAATCCATAATTACATTGTAGTTATGGATGAGCTGCATTTCACTTGGGACCCCGTCAAAAATGATTCCAACCAAGAAAAACATGGAGTCAGTTTTGAAGAGGCGCAGACGGTTTTCTTTGATGATGCCGCAATGGAATTCTTCGATTCCGGCCACTCAAAAGAGGAAGATCGCTTTTTGTTGCTTGGACAAAGTTTCAAACTCAGAACTCTGATGGTTTGTCACTGTTTCCGGGAGGCTGACCAAGTGATCCGTCTCATTTCGGCACGCAAAGCCACCACCAAAGAACGGAAAACCTATCAACGGAACCGACCATGAAAAAAGAATATAACCTGGAAAAAATGGAGTGGCGTAGAAACCCTTATGCCAAGCGTCTGAAAAAACAGATAACTATCCGTATGGGTGTGGATGTGATTGATTATTTTAAAGACCTCGCAGAGGAAACGGGAATTCCTTACCAGAACCTGATTAACTCCTATCTTCGGGATTGTGTGGTCAATCACAAAAAACCATCCATGAAATGGGCATCGTGAGACGAATCCCGAACAATCGTCTCCAGCGAAGAATCGCTGAGCCGTAACGTTAAATTACTCCTCCATTTTATCCGCCGTACCCGCGTACAGGCGCTCGATCAGATCTTTAAACCAGGGCGGACGCCAAAGAACCAGATACATCCCGAAAAAGGGGGCAATGGGAATCGGCCCGATTTCAAGAAGTGCCAGGACAATCAATACCCCCATGCACTGAAAACGGGTTTTTAATATGATTCGTTTACGTTTTTTGATGTCTGTCATGTGAACAGGTCGGGTTCAGGAGGCCTACATTACGCGACACCGGAGAAAACGATGCACTTCCGGCATGAAGTGAAAGCAGAAAACCACCATAATTAAACGCAGAGACCTCTACTGAATTTCCGCAACCCGGACGACCAGGTTGCTGCCGTAGGGATAGCCTTTGCAGTCCAATTGGAATCCGTCACCTTCGGGGGTGATGTCCATCTCTTCACCGGTGTCCAGCCAGCGGGCGGAGGACGGCACGTCCAGTCCGGTGATGCGGCGGGGCCCTTCGTGAGACCCGGCTTCTTTGGTTTTGTGGTCGTTGTTGGTGATCGGGAGATCATGCGCAAAGTAGTAGAGCTTTCCGGTCTCTTTGTGCCGCAGGATAAAGTCCCGGCCCTCACAGCCGCAGGCCACCGGGCGGGTGTCGTACAGGGCCGACTCCATGAGCTTCACCCAGTCGCCCGCCCGCTCCAGGCAGGCCTGCTCGTAGGGGGGAATCCGTCCGCCGGCGGTGGGCCCGATGTTGAGCAGATAGTTCGCGCCGACTCGGCGGCAGGCGGCCAGATCGGTAATGACCTCCGCCGGGGATTTGTACATGAAATCGCGTGATCCGATTCCCCAGTGCAGGTTCATCGTCTGGCACATCTCGGCCGCGACGTATTTGCTCATGCCGCTGCGGTCCATGGGTTCCGGACGGCCCTGCTCGTAGGTGATCACATCGAGCATCGGATGCCCTTTGGCGCCGAGGGCGTTAATGCTGGAGTTGTTGACGATGATCGCCTCCGGCTGATGTGTGCGGATCATCCTGTAGAGCCGGTCCTCCTGCCAGTCCGCTCCGGGCCGGGACCAGTTGCCGTCAAACCACAAACCGCCGATTTCACCATACTGCGTACAGAGGATTTCCACGGAGGCGACGAGATAGTCAATGTACTTTGCAAAGGCGGCGTCATCGCAGGTTTCCGTGTCTCTGGACCAGTCGAGGGTGGTGTGATAAAAAAACGGGACAATCCCTTCGCTGCGGCAGGCCACCACAAATTCGGAAATCAAATCACGTCCAGCCGGGCTGTGCGGCGCGTCATAGGTATTCAATCCCCGGGTGTCATAGAGAGAGAATCCGTCGTGATGCCGGGTGGTCAGGCAGATGTATTTCATGCCGCAGCGTTTGGCGAATTGAGCCAACGCCTGAGCGTTAAAGGCCTCGGCGGTAAAATCCTTCACCAGCTCCCGGTAGGACTCCATCGGAACGTTGTGCCACTTTTTGTACCACTCGCCCTGCCCCACCTGACTGTACAGTCCCCAGTGGACAAAAAGGCCATAGGCCAGGGATTCAAAGCGGTCGAGATACGGAGCGGGTGTGGGGATTTGTGTCATATTTTCACCTAAGAGTCAGGACCTTCATGTCCAGGGGTTTAAATAAGGAATCATGAGTCCTTCAAAATCTTTGGTATTCCGGGTCACCAGTGTCAGTTTCGCTGAAGCAGCCGTGGCAGCAATAAAACCATCACGAAAATGTCGACCAGATATCCGCCTTTCACCATTCAACCTCTGAGGGATTTCCACTGAGAGGTGGACTTGCAAAGTCGACTTCAGCCAGACGCTCATCTCCAATACAATCCAAAATATTATCGGAAGCGGGAGATTCGACGGCTTCAATTTCCCGCCGAATCAAAAATGCAAGCCAGCCTGAAAGAGACAGCCCCTGATCGACGGCTTTGTGCCGGGCTTCTTTATACAGGGAATCTTGAAGTTTAACCGTTACGTTCATATTTGCACGGTAGCACGAAAACACGAAAAATAAAACTGATGAATTTCAATTTTCTGTCATTATTTTAACACCGGCCAGAGCGGAAGACTGAACAGGCCGGCCAGCAGGGGAAGGAAGTTGGGCAGGCCCAGGCTTTTGACGGAAACGCCGTATCCAATCAGTACCGCTCCGGCGAGAATGAGGTATACCACACTCCAGCGCCGCATGCGCCAGAGTCCGATATAGCCGGCAAAGGTGAGGGTCATCAGAATCAGCATATTCCGGATATAGTCGGGATGGATGGTGTTGAAGGCCTCCTCCACATCCGACCGGCCGATGCTGTTGATAAAAATCGTGAACACTGCGAAGTAGACTCCGCAGTGAAACACGATCATTAGAGGGCGGTTTTGCGTCATGTTAAGGGCGATTACACCAGGGAGGCCAGCGCCGCTTCGCGGATACGTTCGGCCATCTCCTGGGTGCTGACGCGGGTGGTTTTGCCTTCACGGTGGAGATCAGCAGTCCGCAGACCTTCATTGAGCGCGGCATCGACCCCGGCTCGAATGGCATTGGCGATATCCCCCTGCTCCAGTTCATCCATCATCATGGCGGTACTGAGCAGCATGGCCACGGGATTGGCAATTCCCTGCCCGGCAATGTCGGGGGCGCTGCCGTGGACCGGTTCAAACAGGCCGACGTTGCCGCCGACACTTGCGGAGGGCAGCAGCCCCAGCGAACCGCCAAGGGTGGCGGCCGCATCGGACAGGATGTCCCCGAAAAGATTTCCGGTCAGAATCACATCAAACTGGGACGGGCGCACCACCAACTGCATGGCGGCGTTGTCCACGTACATGTGCGTCAGCTCCACATCGGAAAATTCTTCTTTGTGCAGCTTGGTGACCACATCGCGCCAGAGCTGGGACACCACCAGCACATTCGCTTTATCCACCGAGCAGACCCGTCCGCCGCGGCGGCGGGCCCAGGTGAAGGCCACCCGCGCCACCCGCTCAATTTCCGGGGTGGTGTAGCGCATGGTGTTAAACGCGTCCTCCGCGCCGGGTTCGCCGGAACGCCCCCGGGGTTCGCCGAAATAGATGCCGCCGGTCAGCTCGCGCACCACCAGCATGTCGGTTCCCGCGATGGCTTCGGGGCGGAGCGGAGAGGCATCCGCCAGGGCGGCGCTGACCGCCACCGGGCGCAGGTTGGCGAACACACCGAGTTCCTTACGGATTTTCAGGAGACCTGACTCAGGGCGCATGGCCCCGGTGTGGTGATCCCATTTCGGTCCGCCGACTGCGCCCAGGAGCACTCCATCGGAAGCTTTGGCTTTGGCGATGACCGCGTCGGGCATAGGATCTCCGTAGGCATCAATCGCGGATCCGCCCGCATGATCTTCTTCAAACGCAAAGGAAACGCCTTTTTTGGCAGCGAGCACCTCAAGGGTTTTCACGGCTTCATTGCATACTTCCGGACCAATACCGTCGCCGGGGAGAACAAGAATCTTCATCTGTTTACCTCTATAAATATAAAAATTAAGTTGAAAGGGGCTCTCTAACCATTTAGCAATGGCTTGCAAAGCGGAAAACCTCGTGCATTTTTCCGGGCCGGGAGATCCCATCCCTGTCAATACCCCATTTTAAACAGCAACAACACGCAAACAAGGATCACTTCATGAGTCTGGAATTACAAAAAGATAACGCCACCGTAACCATTGGAGACAAAACGTTTACCACGGATGTTCTGGTGGGCACGGAAAACGAGATGGCTCTTGATTTGCAGGCTCTGCGGAAAAATACCGGGGTGATCGGTCTGGACCCGGGCTTCGGCAACACCGGAAGCTGCAAAAGCGCGATTACCTTTCTGGACGGAGAAAAAGGGCTGATCCGCCACCGCGGGTACGAATTACAGGAACTGGCCGACAACTGCAATTTTTTGGAAGTGGCCTACCTGCTGGTACTCGGTGAACTCCCCACTCCGCACCAATACCGTCAGTTTATGGAAAAGGTCAAAGAAAATAATTTTCTCGGGCCCAGCCTGCAGGAGCTTCTCAATCACTACCCCAGCAATTCCCACCCCATGGCCGTCTTGGCCTCCGTGGTCCTTTCCCTGACCGGGTTTTACGCCGACCTCGGCAAAGAAAAATTCTATGAACTGGATATGGATGTGGTCCGCCTCCTGGTCAAAACCCCGCTCATCGCCGCCCACAACTACCGGCGCAAGCGCGGTATGAAATATATCATTCCCGATAACTCCCTCGGGTATGCGGAAAACTTTCTGTACTGCATGTTTGGCCGCTCGCTGGATCCCCAACGCCGCAAAATCATGGCCGATGCCATGGAAAAACTGCTGATTATTCATGCCGACCACGAGCAGAACTGCTCCACCTCCACCGTACGCATGATCAGCAGCTCCAACGCCAACGTATACGCCGCCATCGGCGGAGGCATCGGCGCCCTCTGGGGGCCGCTCCATGGCGGGGCCAACGAGGCCGTCATCAACATGCTCGAATACATCAATATGACCGGCGGCAATATCGACGCGGTGATCAAACGCGCCAAAGACAAAGACGACGAATTCCGCCTCATGGGCTTCGGCCACCGCGTCTACAAAACCTACGATCCCCGCGCACACATCGCCAAGGCAGTGGTCGATGATCTGCTCGAAAAACTTGGGGTCGAAGAGCCGCTGGTGGACATTGCCATGAAACTCGAACAGGTGGCCATTCACGATGACTATTTCGTCTCGCGCAATCTGTACCCCAATGTCGACTTCTACACCGGTACCGCCTACAAAGCCATGGGCATTCCCAAAGAAATGTTCACCGTGCTCTTTGCCATGGGCCGGATGGCCGGATGGCTCGCCCATCTGATCGAGTTCCGCAATGATGAGGACCGCCGCATCAGCCGCCCCCGCCAGGTATATACCGGCGCCCCGCACCGCTCCTTCGTCCCAATGGATCAGCGGGACTGACCCCAGTTGGGGGCCGCAGACCATGCGCCTGCACCTGTTGCTCTGGCTGCTGTTCGCTATCGGCTCCTTTGGCCGCGGACAGTTGCCGGAGGTCTATTCGGCCGTAAAGGGATACTACACCCTCGAACCGGCCCCCGCCGGCATGAACCGCCTCAGCATTCTGGTTCCTCCAGAGGCGGAGGGGTATGACTGGGTCCTGCTCGACACACAGGGACACGCCTGGCCCTTCGCCCACCGGATTTCCGACGGACAGGAACTGCTGTTTGTGGTTGCGCCCGTCGGACGCCCTCTCCGCTTCCTGTACGGGCGGTTTCCCGCCGAATTCCGCACAGATTCCGTCCACGCCCCTCCGGATCCGAGCCGCTTTGTCCGGGTGGCGTTCAGCGGCCACCACCTTCCGCAACAGACACCGCCCTTAACCGGACTTCAGCGCCCTCTGCGGATGCTCGGCATTTGGTTCCTGATCGCCGTTGTTTCTTTTACCATGCTCGGCAAATGGTATCGCAACCAGATTTCCTGAGACGCATTCCGCAAGATCCCCTTGCCATTTTGGAAAGGAACCGTAGAGATACCCCTTATGGATGAACTAACCCTTTTGGGTGCCAGCCGCACCCCCGTACCCACGTCTCCGGACGACGCTGTTCTCGAAACGTTTGCCAACACTCATCCCGGACGGGACTATGTGATCCGCTTCGACTGCCCGGAATTCACCGCACTCTGCCCGCTGACCGGTCAGCCGGATTTCGGACAGATCACCATCGAATACGTCGCAGACGCCCGCTGCATCGAAAGCAAAGCCCTTAAAATTTACCTCTTCAGCTTCCGCAACCACGGCAGCTTCCACGAGGAGGTCACCAACCGAATTCTCGAGGACATCGTCGCCGCCTGTGCTCCACGCCGCGCGAAAGTCATCGGGAACTTCCGGCCCCGCGGCGGGATCGCCATTCACGTCACCGCCGAATACGAGGCTCCCATTTCATGAAAACACTGCTCATTCTTATCCTGGCCCTTTTCCTCAGTGCCTGTGGCCGCAAGGCTCCGCCGCAAGCAACCGAAACCGCACACTTCAGCATTGAAGGGATGACCTGTGAAAACTGCGTCCAGGGAATTCAGTCCACGCTGATGCGCCTCCCCGGATTCTCACAGTCCACCATCGACTTGGAGACAGACTCCGCCGAAATTCTGTTTGATCCATCCGAAATTTCGGCGGCTGAACTTGCGGAGCGGATTACCCGTATTGGCTATCCAACCACGCAGATGCCCAGGCCGGAGGAGAAGACCGGGGATGAGCGTTAAAACCGTTTTAGTGGGCATCTGCGGCGGCGTCGCCGCCTACAAGGCCCTGGACGTGGTCTCCGGATTGGCGAAAGAGGGACATCATGTCCGGGTCATGATGACCGAAGCCGCCCGGCATTTTGTTGACCCCACCGCCTTTGCCGCCGTTAGCGGCGCTCCGGTCCTCACCACCCTTTGGCAGGAGGGGGCCGGGGAAGACCTTTATCCGCATTTATACCCCTCCACCCGCGCCGACCTGTGTCTGATTCTTCCGGCCACCGCCAACACGCTCGCCAAAATCGCGCACGGACTGGGCGATGATCTGGTCAGCACTGCATGTCTCTCCCTGCCCGCTTCGTGCGAAAAGGTCTTCTGTCCGGCCATGAACGTGGAAATGTGGCGGAATCCGGCGGTGCAGGAGAATGTGCGCATCCTGGAAACCCGGGGCTGGCTGCGGCTCGGTCCTGAAGAAGGCCGTCTGGCCTGTGGAATGACCGGGCCCGGACGGCTGCGCGAGCCTGCGGATCTGCTCAAGGACATTGCGCCCCTCCTGTCCAGTGGTACTTCACTGAAGGAAAAAACGATCCTGATTCTTTCCGGTCCGACACACGAATACATGGATCCGGTTCGCTACATCGGCAACGCCAGCAGCGGACGGATGGGCAAGGCGCTGGCCGAAGAAGCCCTGCGCCGGGGCGCCAACGTCCGTTTCATTACCGGTCCCGTTTCCGACGAGCATCTGCCCGGCGGGGTGGCCCTCCACCGCGTCACCTCCGCTGAGGAAATGCTGGCCGCGGCCCGTCAACAGCTTCCGGGATGTGATGCGGTACTATTCGCCGCCGCAGTTGCGGATTACCGCGCCACCACCTACAGCCCTGAAAAACGCGGTAAATCCGAAGCGGGGCTGCAGATTTCGCTCACCGCCAATCCGGACATTGCCGCAACCCTCTGCCGTGAACGCACACATTCGTTTAAAGCCATCGGCTTTGCATTGCAATCCCACGACGGGGAAGCCTATGCACGCCAAAAGCTCAACGCCAAGCATCTCGACGCAATCATTCTGAATGCTCCGGACTCCATGGGAGCCGAAACAGGTTCCTTCAGCTGCCTCGAACGGGGCGATGCCCCCTTTCATCCCTGGGGACGGATCTCCAAAAACGAAGCTGCAAAAAATATCTTGAACTTAATCACGTGATAGGATTCGATTCAGGCTAACCTTTTTTAACCTGATTAATCCAATGCCTTCCAAAATCCTTTGTCTGATTCTACTCTGTATGACATCTCTCACCCCAAGTGCCCTGGCCGACTGGCGGGAAGAAGCCGACCAGCGGATTGAACGTTACCGAAAAGGAGATCATACCCTCATTATCCTTCAAGCGGACGGCGAGCCGCTTTCCGATGTGGAAATCCAATTGGAACAGACCGGCCACCATTTCCGATTCGGGACCTGTGTCAGTCACACCTGGCTGGAGCGGGACAATGAAACCGCAGAACGCTACCGGCAGTTCATCGCCAGGCATTTCAACACCGTTGTCGGCGAAAGCTCCATGAAATGGGCCTACACCGAACGCGAACGCGGCATCCATGACTTTACCTGGGCAGATCAACTGGTCGAGTTTGCAGAACAGAACAACCTCGCCATTCGCGGCCATGTTCTCTTCTGGACGAAAATCCGCTACAAATCCGAGTGGGTCAAAGAGCTCGAAGGCCCGGAACTCCAGGCGGCCATGGAAAATCATCTGCGGCAAATCCTCCCCCGCTACAAAGGCCAGCTTATTGCCTGGGACGGGATCAACGAAATGATCACCGCCAACTTTTTTGAAGAGCGTGTCGGGAAACACATCCGTCCTCACATCTACCGCCTTGCCCACGAAATCGATCCCGACACCCCGCTGTTCACCAATGAATACTCCATTCTTTGCAACGACAAAGGTTCGGATGCCTACATCAGCATGCTCAAAGAGTTTGTCGATGCCGGAGTACCCGTTGCAGGAATCGGAATTCAGGAGCACGCCGCCGAACGCATTGCGGACGTTGCCCCAGTCGGTGAGCAAATGGAACGGCTTTCCCAATTCCGGCTGACCCCGCACGGCATATGGACCCGGCTGGACCGTCTGGCCGAGTTCGGTTTGCCGATTCATCTCACCGAAATCAGTTTCCGCGCCGAAGATGAGCAAAAACGCGCCGAAGCCGTGGATAAATTTTTCCGCGTTGCTTTTGCGCATCCCGCTGTTGACACAATCATGCTCTGGGGCTTCTGGCAGCGGGCGCATTGGCTCGGCCGCCCTGCGGTCCTCTTTGATGCTGATTTCAATCCCCTCCCCGCCGGAGAAGCGCTCCTCAATCTCCTGGAAAATGAATGGAAAACCCGGGGTACCTTTACTCCGGACGTCTCAGGCACACTCGCGTTCCGCGGTTTTTTCGGGGCCTACCAGGTGCGGGTTACCGATTCCGAAGGAGCAAGCACCTTCCACACCCTTGACCTCCATCCGGGGAATCAGCAGACCGTCATCACACATTCGCCGGAAAAACCCTGACCAAATGTCAGGGTTCCTTCCGGCTGTCATCATGCGTTCTGAAGGGCCAGCAGGAACTCCGCGTTGGACTTGGTTTTCTTCAGGCGGCTGATCAGCACTTCCATGGCCTCCACCGGCGGGACGCTGTTGACGGCCTTGCGGAGAATCCATGTGCGCTGTAACTCGTCAGGGTGCATCAGGAGATCTTCCTTACGCGTTCCGGACTGGGAAATATTGATGGCGGGATAGACCCGTTTCTCCACCAAAGCCCGGTCCAAAGCCAGCTCCATATTGCCGGTGCCTTTGAACTCCTCAAAAATCACCTCATCCATGCGCGAACCGGTGTCCACCAGCGCTGTGGCAATAATGGTCAAACTGCCGCCGTTTTCAATGTTTCGGGCCGCGCCGAAGAAACGTTTGGGTTTCTGCAGCGCATTGGCATCCACACCACCGGACAAAATTTTACCGCTGTGCGGCTGAACCGTGTTGTATGCCCGGGCCAGCCGGGTGATGCTGTCCAGAAGGATCACCACATCGGCACCGTGTTCGACTTTCCGCTTCGCCATTTCAATCACCATTTCAGCCACCTGCACATGCCGGTCGGGGGGCTCGTCAAAGGTCGAACTTAAGACCTCCGCTTTGGTGTTGCGCTGCATATCCGTCACTTCTTCGGGACGTTCATCAATCAGCAGGATGAACAGTTCCACTTCCGGATGATTCGTGGAGATCGAGTTGGCGATATCCTGCAGCAGGACGGTTTTACCGGTCCGGGGCGGAGCCACAATCAGCCCGCGTTGCCCTTTCCCAATGGGAGCCACCAGATCGATCACCCGCATCGAAACCGTCGGATTCTCCTTGGTACGCTCCATGACCAGACGCTGATCCGGGAACAGGGGCGTTAGATGCTCAAAGGGAATCGTGGTGCGGCGGCCTTTTTTAGGGGCCTCACCATTTGTTTTGTCGACCCGGCCCAACCCAAAAAAGCGCTCTTTCGGGCGGGGCGTTCTCAGCTCGCCCTCCACAAAATCCCCGGCGCGCATACCGTAATGCCGAATCTGAGAGGCGGAAACAAACACATCCTCCGGAGTGGCCAGGTAATTGTACAGCGGCGAACGGAGAAAACCACAACCGTCCTGCATGATTTCCAGAACACCGCGGGCAAAAATTGCCCCGTTGAGTTCGGCATTTGCCCGGACGATTTCCGTAACCAATTCACTCTTTCGCAGGCCTGCCGGATCGGGAATGTCCATCTGTTCAGCTTTCAGAACCAGATCCGGTACCGACATTTTCTGCAATTCATACAACTTCAGCTCCGGACCATCCTTCGGGCCTTCATCCGCGCCAACATCCTCCATGCCGTAACGGGAACTTCCGCCGCGGCGGGGCCCCTGTCTCGGAGGCGGACCCGAAGGTGCCGGTCCCGATGAATTGCGTCCCCGCCTGCGGCGGCGGCGGGCAAGTTTGGATTCACGATCCTGAGAGGAATACCGCCCGCCGTCATCATTGCGGTCGTTTCGGTCATTGCGCTCGCTCCGGTCATTGCGCTCGTTTCTATCATTGCGCTCGTTTCGAGCCCCCCGGTCATTCCCAAGGTCTGTATTTCGCTCACCCCGGTTGTTTCGGTCACTCCGTTCCGAACTTGCATCCTGTCCGCGCTCGCCACCATCTTTTTGCCGGCGCTCATCCGAAGATCTTTCTTCCCCTTGATTGTCACGTTGAGTGTTGTCCTGCCCGCGATCTGCGGATTTGCGGGTCTCTTGTGAATCCGAAACCGCACGTTCCCGCGGCTGACGGACGGATTTCACCACCGATTCAGGAATAGGATTGGGACCGGCCTCCGTTGAAGCCTGTCCTGCATCACCGGATGAGACAGCATCACCGGTTTCCTTCTTGGTTTTTCGCGGCGCCCGCGCACGCGGTTTACGCACAGGTTTGGAGGGGGTGTCCGCTGAAGCGTGTTCAGCGGATTGAGAAGTGGAATCATCAGACATATATTACCTCGAGTTGGATAGAAATTGATGCAACCAGTCCAGAACCTTCATATTCAGGTCTTCCAGACTGCCATCATTTAAAATTGACCATGTCGACGCGGTTCGTTTACGGTCCACAGGCCACTGCGACTGAATTCGTTGTTTGGCCTGTGACTCGGTCAGTCCACGCGTCAGCAGGCGTTCAAGCATTAGGGCTTCGGGAGCCCAGACACACAAGGTGCCGTTAAAGTGATTTTGCAACCCACATTCGTACAAGAGCGGAATCGACACCACCGCCAGAGATCCAGTCTGTGCGGCCAACCAGTCGCGCCAGCGTTTACCCACCTCGGGATGAACCATCGCATTGAGCACCTTACGCTCGACAGCGTCTGTAAAGACAATTTCTCCAAGCCGTTTTCTGGAAATGTGCCCGTCATCCTGGAGGATCTCCCGGCCAAAATGCCCGATGATCTTCCGGTAGGCGGATTCTCCAGGAAGAATGACCTGATGGGCCACCTTGTCGGTATCCAATACAGGGATTCCCTGTTGCTGCAAAATGCGCTGCACCTCACTCTTTCCGGCGGCGATGCCTCCGGTTAATCCTAAAGCAAACGGTTTAACATCCATCATCGGTCGTTTTCAGCGGGAAGTCCAAGCACACCAATTAATTCCATCGCGCCTGCATGTTTCCAGTGATAATCGGATAAAACCCGCCAGGCCAGTCTCCGGGCTTGCTCCTGATCACCTCTGCGGGCTGCGGCGAAGGCCAGCTCGGTCAATGTATCGGCAAACTCAAGATCTTCATCTGTGATCAATCTGAAAATTTGGTAGCGGTCGTTGGCCCACAGTGGCTGGAACCAGATGGCTTCACGGGGAGACCTTTCGAGAATATACACTGCGGCATGTCCGGGAGGTTCAACCGCATCCACCATATACCGAGGTGTTTCTCTTGGATCATTCCCCGCCAGACTTCCAAAGGCATGAACATAAATCTCTGCACCATGGCCGACAGCCCAGTCACGAAATTCTCTCTCAGATTTCAGATAGAGATGTGTATAGAAATCCCGAACTTTGTCACGGATGCCCGGTGACTCAAACTTGGGATGCAGCAAAATTGGCATGCCGGTATCCGCAAGGATTGAACCACTGACCCCAAAGCCGGCCAAAACCGGTGCTGTGGGTTTATCGAGAGCCTGAAGAGCCTGGGTCAGACCCTGCAAAGCCTCATACGACTGTCCCGGGTGCCCCCATCGATTAAAAATCCGAGGCTGGGACAACCCCATTTCTTCGAGGGCACGCCGCATCAAAACCTGATCGGCGGTTTCCATTCTTGTATTCGAGGGTTCAAAGAACAACATCCGGTAAAACTCAAAGCCCGGAATAAAAAAGAGAAGTCCTGTCGCCATGAGTTTGGCGAGGAGGGGTTTGGCAGGAAAAGAAGCAATGATCCCGATCATCCCGCCGATCGTTGCCGCCGCGAAAAGAATCAGATACACATGCATTCGGAAAAAAAGCACGTACATTGGCAATGTCACCAGCGTGAACATCAACAATTGACGGGGAAACACATGGTCTGATCGCTTTACGTCCCGAAACAAAAACAAAACCCCTAAAAGCAATGCCCAGAGAATGGCGGGAAAGTACGCTTTTGTCAACAACCAAGTTGATGAATTCAGTGCGGGGGTCCACATGATCCGTTGCGCGTAACTCAAAACAGACGCATCAAAGGGCTTTTGATTCAGATGCCGAATTTTCGCCCAGAGCAACTCACCAAAATGACTGTAGTTTGTTACAAAAACCCGGCCGATCAGTGTCCAGACCAAAGCAAACCCCAGGATAGAGAGGAGCATCATCGGCCAGTTCAATCGAGGCCGCAGGCCACTTCCAAGGAAACACAGGCTTAATACCATAATCATCACCGGGGAGAAAAGGAACCCCTGCCCCCGTAAATAGGGATGCCCAAGCGAAGCCAGAACCAACCCCGCCGCGACCGAGAACCATGTGCCCCTCCGCGATTCACGGTACTCTGGACGGCTCCATCCCGTACAGAGTTCTGCCAGAGCCCACAATCCAAACAAATACTGGCTGAAATCCCAAAACACCTGCGAAAACCCGGCCGAAAACGCCACCAAAACCAAGAGGACGACGCGTCTGCCCGGAGTAACCGGGGATTTGAGTCGCTGATCAATGACTAAAAACAACATCATCACAGGAAAGGCCAAATTCTCACGGGAAAGGGCAAGTCCGGAAGAACGTACTGCGAAGGCCGGGCTGACCATTAGGATCAAGCCGCAGGTAAGGCCTGCCCACCATGACTTCCAGCCCATCCCTGCCCAAAGAGCGGCCAAAGGTACCGTCAAACAAAAGAGCGCGGTTGAAATCCAGCGTAAACGGGAAACCAACGACCATTCAGAAGGAAGGAGGCGAGCAAGAGGCGCATAAATAAACTCAGCCCCGATAGAATAGGTTCTCCACCGATTTACCCCTTCAGGATACTGAACATACGGATCAAATGCCTGAAGTCTTCCGGTTTGATATACCTCGCGGGTCATGCGGTATTGCAAAGCCGCCTCCAGAATAAAGGGAGCCTCCTCGACACCGGCGGTCCGGGTCTGCTGGGCCAGAACCGCCCGGCGCACGGCCACGGAGCCGGACCAAAAACCGAGCCCCAGTGTGAGCAAAATCATGTACCGAAAAAAAGCATTCACAATAAACGTATAAGTAAGAATGTGGCTTGGATATGAAAAAGCAGCACAACGTTGAACGTTGGCTGCTTTTCAAACCTGCCCGGTGAAAGGCAGGTCGACATCACGTCAATGTCATCTTCCCGCACCACTGACAAGATCCGGGCGGGAGGGGTTCACGGCATTACCTGCCGGATCCACCAGTCGCGCCGTCACAAAGATCAGCAAATTACGTTTTTCAGAACGGCTGCCTTCACTGCGGAAGAGACGGCCGATGATGGGAAGATCACCCAGCAATGGAATTTTATCATTAAACCGGATGACATCTTCACGGATCAACCCGCCCATAACCACAGTATGTCCGTCCCAAACGATCATGGATGTTGAAACATTACGGGATGCAAAAACCGGCTGCGGCATATTGACGGTGAAAAACTCAGTTCCATCACCAATGGGATAGTTTGAACCGTACTGCAACCAGTCCACCAGCTCGGCAATTTCGGGACGAAGCGCGAGATTAATGGTATAATTGTCTGCGGCCACTGTCGGAGTGACATTAAGAAGTACACCAGTGGAACGAGTTTCAAACGCTCCGGGAGTCACGGTGGGGGGCAACAGGAGGCTTGCACCTTCGGTAAGCAGAACATCACCAATATCGACCGTCTCCACTGTGAATTCGGTGGGATAGATAATTTCGGTGACAACCTCGATTGAAGCCGGTGTTCCGTTTACGGTAGTGACCCGCGGAGCTGAGAGTAAGTCCGAGCTGCCTTTTTGATCAATCGCATGGATGATCATTTGCAGTTCGGGATTCGTGAGCACACCCCGCATGGAGAGAATATCACCAATCGGATTAAACCCACTGCCTTGAACACCCCGGCTTCGGGGAAGCGTTGAATTTGCATCGGAGTCAAAATCAAAGAAGCGCATGGCACCGGTGAACCCGGCAGGGTTGGCATCCGCCTGAATTCTGGGTCGGCTGGAAACAGGACCCGGACCCTGTTGCACCAAAAGCTGGGCATCATCACCCAGGATCCATTCTACACCCATTTGGTCAAGATCACGCTGCAACACTTCCACAAAACGCGCTTCAATCTCAACCTGACGGGGGCTTACATTGATTTTGGCCAGAACTTCCTCGAATTGAGGGAATTGATCCGGCGTCAGCGTGACAACAAGCTGAGCAATCATCGGCTCAAACGCGATTCTGGCA
>PXDP01000526.1 GCA_003565035.1 PVC group bacterium
ATATATACCTGTCAAAATATTACACTGCGTTCGGCATTCGCCGTCCGCTGGGCCAATCGGCGATTGGCGGTCCGAAAATTCTTGCACCCCGAAGCGGGTGCCCTCACCGTAGCCATGGGTTGGCGCGAAAGCGCCCACCCATGGAAGGAATGCCGCGTCATGGCGCAGTCTGAAGGACTGCCTCACCGATTCCACGGTACGCAGGTAAGGTGAAGCAGTCCTTCAGACTGCGCCGACGGTATGGTACATCCCCGGGGTGCACCCCCGCTGGCGCGGGTGCGAACCCCGGGCTACGGGGAGGCACCCACTTCGGGGTGCGGATTCTCTGTTGCGAGCTTCGACCCGGCATCTTCGGCATCTTCGGCATCTTTTTAAAATACCTGATAAAATAACGGACCGCCGATCGCCGCATCGGCATTGCGGACGGCAATAGCCGTCCGCTGAGCCAATCGGCGCCACGCCAGGTCGTGGTAAACTTGGCGGTCCCCTTTCTTCGTTCCTTACCGCCGGAAGACGACACAGCAATTGTGCCCGCCAAACCCGAAGGCGTTGTTCAGGGCCACGTCCACCCGCCGCTCCCGCGCGGTGTGGGGAGTGACATCCAGGTCGCATTCGGGATCAGGCGTGTCGCGGTTGATTGTGGGCGGAATCACACCGTTCTGGATCGCAAGCAGGCAGACAATCGATTCAATCGCGGCCGCGCCAGCCAGCAGATGGCCGGTCATGGATTTGGTGGAACTGACGCTGACCTTGTCAGCCGCCGCTCCGAAGGCCTGCCGGATGGCTTTGGTCTCTCCGGCGTCGTTGAGCACGGTGCTGGTGCCGTGGGCATTGATATAGTCGACATCCTCCGGATTCACTCCGGCCTGTTTCAGAGCCAGGCTCATGCAGCGCGCGGCCTGGGCACCGGCGGGATGCGGGGCGGTGATATGATGTGCGTCGCAGGTGCGCCCGGCACCGGCCACCCGGCCGTAGACCCGCGCTCCCCGCTTGCGGGCATGTTCCGCGCTTTCCAGCACCAGCACTCCGGCCCCCTCCCCCATGACAAATCCGCAGCGGTCCGCATCAAAGGGACGCGACGCGCGTTCGGGCTCGTCCTGAAATTTTTTGCACAGTGCCCGCATGGCCGCGAAACTGCCGATGCCCAGTTCATTAATCGATCCCTCACAGCCTCCGGCAATCATCACATCCGCTTCGCCCCGCCGGATGATCTCCATCGCGTTTGAAATCGCATGATTTCCGCTGGCACAGGCGGTAGTGACCACATAGTTCGGCCCCTGCAGACCGTGGCGGATGGCGATGTGCCCGGAAACGATGTTCAAAATCAACTGGGACACCATAAAGGGATTGAAGGCCTTGGCGCCTTTCTCCTGAATGCCCATGCCTGCAGTTTGCACCACATGCAGGCCGCCCACCCCGCAGCCCATTACCACGCCCACGCGCTCGGTGTCCAGACTGTCGGTGCAAAGCCCGGCATCCTCCCAGGCATCCGCCGCCGCGACAACCCCGTACTGCGTGAAGGGATCCATCCGCCGGGCCTCGCGCTCGCTCATGACCCGGGTGGGATCGAAATCCTTCAGTTCCGCCGCGATTTGAACCGGATAGGTGGACGCATCAAATCCGCGGATGGGCCCCACACCCGAGCGGCCCGCAACCAGGGCGGACCAGAAGCTCTCAAGCGTATACCCCAGCGGCGAAACAATACCCATCCCGGTGACAACAACATCGTTCATAAGCGTTTCATTAGCGGAAATCATTCCGGGAGGCTATCCAAAAATCAACGTCCTAAAAAAGTGAGCGGCTGTAAGCCGGATTCTGTCCGCGCGGCGAACCGCGCGTGTCGATCATGTATCTATGCGATCTACCCGGAAGGCTCCGCCGAAGCGGGCGGGACGAGCCGCCCCTGACCTTCCCTAGTTGATCTTGCTCCGGAAGGGGTTTACCATGCGGTCCCGCTTTCGCTGCAGACCCGGTGGGCTCTTACCCCACCCTTTCACCCTTACCTCCGGACAAGCCGGAGGCGGTTTGCTTTCTGTGGCACTTTCCATCCCCCCGCGATTGACACGGGAGTCCACGCCTTGTCGGCGAGGCTTCCTGCTCTGTGGAGTCCGGACTTTCCTCCCCGCAGTTTCCTGCGGAGCGACTGACCACCGCTCGGATCTTCTAAAGCATAATTCCATGCCTTCGGCAAGCTTTACGGCGCGGGACAGGGTTATTGATCCTGCAAATGCTCCAGCCAGCCGGTTTGCAGTTCGCGGAACCAGTGATAGCGCAGACGGACAACGAGAAGAACCAGCGCAAAAAAGAGAATCCATCCGACAATTTTTTTCCACGGTGGCACCCCGACACTCATCGCACATCCGGGGATGCGTCCGCGCAAGGTAGCGTGAAATAAAAGGTGCTGCCGGGTCCGTCTGCGTTATCCTCCACACCGACCTCTCCCCCCAGCCGCTTCAAAATCCGCCGCACAATCGAGAGGCCCACGCCGTGCCCTTCGGCCGAGGTCTGTCCCACCCGCGTAAATTCCTCAAACACCCGGTGCTGCGCTTCGGCGGGAATGCCCGCCCCATTATCTTTCACCCCAAAACGGCAAAATTCAGGGTTTGCGTCCGGGGTACAGAGAATCTCAATATGAGGCGGCGCTCCACCATATTTTATCGCGTTGCTGATATAATTTACCCAGACAGCTTCAATCCAGGCGGCCTGCCCCACAGCGGGCAGCCAGACCTCCGGCACCGTCAGCCGGGCCTGCGCACTGTCCAGCATGGGTTTCAGGCGGTTTACCGCCCCCCGCAGGATCTCTTCCATATTCAAAACCCGCCGGTCCACCTCCACATCTTTGCGCACCTGGGCAAGAAGCAGCAGATCCTGAATAATCCGGTTCATGTTATCCGCACTTTGCAGGACGTGTTCCAGATCCTCCACCGACTGATCGCTCAGCCCCGGATCCTCCAGAATCAGTCGGGAAAAATTAAGAATCAGGTTCAGAGGATTTTTCAAATCATGCGCCACCGAGTGCGCATAAGCATTCAGAGCCTGGTTTTGTTCCTCGGACTCCTCCAGACGTTCCGCGAGTTCCGCCTGCAGGCGCCGCAGGGTCAAATGCGTCCGCACCCGGGCCAGCACCTCCTGGTTCTGGTAGGGCTTGGTGATGTAATCCACCGCACCGGTTTCGAACCCCCGCACCTTGTCGCTGAGTCCCCCCAGCGCGGTCACATAAATCACGGGAATATCGGCGGTTTCCGGGTTCGCTTTGAGCTGTTCACAGGTATCAAATCCGTCCAGCTCCGGCATCATAATATCCAAAAGGATAATATCCGGCCTGGCGTAACCGATGCGGTCCAGCGCACTTTGCCCGTCCTCGGCGACCAGCACCTCGTATCCGAGATCGGATAAATAATCGAAAAGGACATCAATATTGGTCGGATGATCATCCACAATCAGGATGCGGCCGGAATCGGTAAGCGGGCTGAGGTTATCGGTCATGGGAAAGCATGGGGTTAATGTTGACGTGTTTTTGCAGGAGTTCGACCAGGGCATTCATTTGATAATTCGCACAAAGTCCGGAGACCACCCGGCAAAAGGCGTCCAATTGCGGTTCCTGCCCCCGCATATACTCCACGGTCTCGCGCAGTTTCCGCACGTCGCCGGCCCGGGCGAAATTCAGCAGCTGGCGCAGCACCGGCTCCGGCGGCATCAGCATCGGTTCCTGCGGATCCACTGCGGGTTGAGGGGTCTGGTTCTGTGAATCGCCATAGATCCATTCCAAATGCAGATGTTTCTGCAGGACCTCCAGCACATCCATAAAGCGGACAGGCTTGCTCAACACGTCCACGGCTCCCGCAGTCAGACAGGCATTCCGCTCCTCCACCCGCGCGTTATCAGAAATCATCACAAACGGCGGGGGGGGACGGTCATCGCGGAGATACTGATCCTGCATTTTCTCCAGAGCCACCAGTCCGTCCATATCCGGAAGTTCTTTTTCGAGCAGAATCAGATCAGGACGGATGCGCAGGCCGTCCTCCAGGGCCTGCTCCGCCCGGGTGGGTTCAAAAATCTCAAAACCGGCCCGCTTGAGAAGCGGGGTCAGGGTGTTCGCGCTCTCCCGGCCCGGGTCCACGAGCATGAGCCGGCGACGGTCCCCCTGGTAGCCGGTGATCTTCCGGGACGGGACGACCAGGCGGCGTCCCTCCCGTTCCGGCTGCGGCAGGACAAACCAGAAGCGGGTGCCTTTGCCCACCTCACTGGCGACCTCCAGCCTGGACTCCATCATCTCCAGCAGACTGTTCGAGATCGACAGGCCCAGCCCCGTCCCTTTGCTTTTCCGGGCTCCGCGGCTCTCCACCTGCACAAAGGGCTGAAAAATTTTCTCCACATCCCCGGGTGCAATCCCAATGCCGGTGTCCGCCACCTCGAACCGCACCCCGCCCCCGACCGGTTCCACCCGCAGCGTGATGCCTCCGGTATCAGTGAATTTGAACGCATTGCCGACCAGATTCACCAAAATCTGCCGCAACCGGATCGCGTCGCTCAGCAGATCCTCCGGAAGCCCCTCCCCGGTCTCCACCGAGAAAGTAAGCCCCTTGTTGCGCACCTGATCCGCATAGGATTCCCTGAGACTCTCCAGCATATCCATCAGGTAAAACCGTGTCTTCTGCACCTTCATGCTGCGGGCGTCGATTTTACTCAAATCCAGCACATCATTGATCAATTCCAGCAGACTTTCCCCACTGCGCTTCAGACTGTTCACCACCTGTTTGTTTTTGTCCGAAAGCCCCTTGTCCATCAGCAGCACCTGGGTGTAGCCCAGAATACCATTGAGCGGGGTTCTGAACTCATGGCTCATATGAGCCAGAAACGCGCTTTTGGCCCGTGCGGCTTCGAGGGCTTTCTTCTCGGCAAATTTCCGCTCATTGACTTCTTTGCTGATCTCCGTATCCGCCAGTGCCAGGTTGTGCACCAGCCGGTTCAGAGAATTCGACAACGCGATAAACTCCTCCTCCGCCTCCCAGGTCAGCGTCCGGGTCAGATCCCCGGCGGCCAGAGCGGTGGCCAGTCCGTTCACCTGTTCCAGCCGACCGGAGAAATGCCGCGCAAAGCGGAGACCCGCCCAGAGACAAAGGGCCATTCCTGCCAGAACCAACAGCGCGGAACCCACGACATACCCCCACTGTTCCCGGCGTATGGCGTCCTGAATTGAGGAAACGTCCGCCCGACTCGCCCCGAGAATCACCCGACTTTGCAGCAGCAAATCCTCGATCCACTCTTCGCGTTCCTCGCCCGGTAAATCAAAAAACTCAGCCCGAAAATCCCGGGTCTTGCGGACAAAGCGCTGTGCCCGGGGATCCTCCAGCCCCGCCAACAGCCCCTCCGACAGTTCCACCAGCCGGTCAAGCGTCACATCAACGGTCGATTCGTTTTCAGTGCCCGCCCGGACGTCAACCGTCAGTTGACCCAGTAAAAGATTCAATTCCGCCGCCAGCCGTTCGGCAACGCTCACCTCTCGCACCGCCCGTTCTCCCTGCTGCATCACCCGCTGCATCATCAGCAAATTCCCCAGGCCGGTCACCGCCAGTAATACGGCCAGCCCGATAAAAACCTTCTGAATTTTCTGCCGGATCCGCATCGCCCGTTTTACTCCCCCGCTCCTGAACATTGGGCCGGTCCCGGCGAGCGGCCCGGCTCATAGCCCGCCGGCACGGCCGCGCCGAACGGACGATCCCACCGGACATCCTCGCCAACAGACACCGCATGAATACCGCCTTCGGGAGCCTTCAGGGTCTCCTTCACCCCCCAAACGGCCGCCACCACCACCGCCAGATGTTTCCGGGGCGCAAACACGGCATGAAGGAAGGGTTTTCCTTTGTAGGTTTCCGTATTTCCGGCCGCAAAGGTTCTGCGGCTCTCCGGCAGTTCGCAGAGGTCCAGGGATTTGGGTCTGGCCTCCAAAAAGCGAATCCAGACCGCCATCCTGTCGTCCCGGCAGAGCTTTACCCCGGCACCGTCCGCATCCAGCTCCGCGTTCAGCTCCCGGGGAAAGGTCCAATTCCACACCCAGTCGCGCTCCGCATGATCATCCACAAGGTCCGCAACCGCCAGCAGCAGAGGACAGGCGCCTTCCGCATTGGCTTTCAGTGAGACAAAGCGCTCGTGATAGCATCCGGAGGCCTTCCGCAACTCTATTCCCGCCAAGATCCCGTCCACCCGGGATTCCTGAAAGTGAACCGCGCCCAGATTCGCCTTGGGTTCCTCCCCGGCGGCCGGGAACGCCACGGTCTGGCCGTCCCGCGAGGTGCGCGCCTGCCCGGGGCCCGCAATCCAGTCGGTCCCGAACGCCTCCAGTCGGAGACTGCCCGCGTCGCGGTGAACGTGACCGCCGCCATGCGTTGCTTTGGCATAGAGCCCGAAGACCACATCCTGGGCATCGCGGTAGGCGCTGCGCCAAAACCACAGGCCCTGGCGGCTGTCCACCACCTCGCGGGGCAAATCAATCGTATCGGGACGCGCTACGCCCAGCGGATGAAATGCCCAGGCCATGGGAATACATCCGTGATGTCCGCCCAGCGAGGGGTTTGGCGATTCCGGCCCCGAAAGAATGTCAAACCAGGCCTTTAACGAAGCCCTCTGCTCCCCGGGGGCAATGGCCAGTCCGATATGATCCACCGCACACACGCCGGCCCCGGTCCCCATATCGTTCCAACTCAAACTCGCGCCGAATTTTTCCGGTGTCCCCACGGAATCATCCTGATAGGCTCTCGCCGCCGTCGCCGCATACAGACTTGGCAGCGTCCGGCGCAAATTCGGGAACGCCTCCAGTAAATCCCCGCGCCCCTGTGACCGGGCGGCCATGATCGCGGAAAACAGAAAAATACAGGTGTAACGGATATATCCCAATCCCTCATGATAGAGACCGGCTGGACCAAAATGGTGACAAAAGGCACGCAAACGGCCCAAAGCCCAGGGGGCGGCATCCGCATCGTATCCCGGACATTCACAGCCCGCCAGACGCTCCGCCGCCAGCGCCGCGCACAACGCGCCCCCGTGCGTCACCGCCCACCAGTTATTGGTCACCACATGCGGATTTCCCTGGGTGGGCACCCGCAGCCGGGCCACCAGACTCCACAGCGCCTCGGCCGCCGCTAAACGAGCCTCCTCCGAAAGCATGTCTCCGACCGTATCCACAATCGACGCCCCGGTCAGGGCCCAGCCCGCCTCGCCCAGATTGCTTTTCAGCGAGCCCTTCGCAAACGCCGCCCAGTCGAGCACCGCCGATTCAGCCAGGGCCGTATCCTGATCCAGCCAGGCGATAACGGCCCGCGGTTCCAGACCGCGTCCGCCTTTTTCCACATTCTCCCCGGGCACAGCCTGCGCCCGGGTCTGCTCTTCCAGAAAACGTGCAGAAGGGTCCCCCGCCGCCAGCGCCGCGCGCAAAGCCCTCCGCCGATCCGCACTCCACCATACTCCATCAGAGATCATCTTTATTTCACCCTTTCCACATCAGAAGCAGGACTGTCCCAGCCGCGGTACCAACTGTGATCCCCAAGCTTCGTGGCACTTTTCAACTGTTGCGTCAACGCCTCAGCCTCTTCCGGACTCAGAATCACCTCCGGACTGATCAGCACCAGTAATTCCGTCCGCACATTGTTTGTCGACTGACTCCGAAACAGGGCCCCCAGAAAAGGGATCCGTCCCAAAAAGGGAACCCGGACCACCGTCTCCCGCTCATCCTCCCGCACCAAACCGCCCAGCACCAGCGTGCCCCCACTCGGAATCGCCAGCGAAGCATTCAACTGCCGCGTATTGATGTTGGGCAGTTCATTGCCGTCAATGACTGACGTTCCTCCGACATCCTCGGTGGACTGAGAAATCTCCATCACCACCACCCCCTGCGGATTAATCCGGGGCGTCACCGTGAGATCTATGCCAATGTTCACAAACTCAATTTGTGACTGAATCGATCCGCCAATTGTGGTGGCACTGGTGGTGGGAATCGCACGGCGCTCGCCCACCTGAATACGCGCCTCGGTGTTATCCGTCGTCATAATCACCGGCGTGGCGATCACCTTGCTGTCACTCCGCCCCTCCGCAAAGCGGAGCACCATATCCAGGTTAAAATCATAGAAGGTGGTGAAATAGGAAAGATTGCCCGTGGGCAGCTCCACGCCCCGGTCAATGCTGCCCCCGTCCCGGAATCCGGGGGTTGTGGCACTCAGATTCTGCCCCCCGCCAAACGCCATCACCGGAGAACGCACCGGCACCCCGTCGATCGTCTGCAGGTTATTTACGGTCAGCGAACGCTGAAGCCAGTCGATGCCATAGGAAAAATTGTCGCTCAGATTCACCTCCATGATTACCGCGCGCACCAGCACCTGGGCCAGCATGCGGTCCAATTGGGTGATCACGCCCTCGAGAACCGCCAAATCGGCGTTGCGCCCCATCAGCAGGAGCGAATTGGTGCGCTGATCGGGCAGAATCCGGGTATTCGGGGAAATCTCGCCGATATTGCTGCGCCCGCCCGGCTCCGCCGTCACGACCTCCCGCTCCGCATTGCGCTGCTGGATGAAATCGCGAATCGTCTGACCGGCCCGTCCTTCGGTGCCCTCAGATGCGCCCCCTCCGCCGGTCTGTGCACCCGCATCCCGGGTGACCGCGCCGATCAAATCATTCAGCGTCGCCGACACATCCTCCGCCGCCGCGAACTGCAGCGGATACACCTTCACGGTGATTTCCGGGTCCACCTTCTTGTCCAGCGTGCTGATCATCCCTTCAAAAAATGCGTGATTTTCCGGACGGCTGATAATCAGCAGAATATTGGTGCGGTCATCCGCCACCATCTGCACCCGTCCCCGGATGAGCCCCGGAGAAGACACCGCATCCCCACCCGACGGCGCCGGAGCGGACGGCGCCGGTGTCGTGGTGGCTCCGCCCGGACGAATCACCCCCGGAGGTGCCCGCACCTGCGTCCGCGGCGCACCGCCCGTCTGGGTGCGCTGACGGTCCAGATCCGCCTGACTCTGGGCAATCAGTTCCTCCAGCCTCCCCTTGATTTCCGAAGCCGTTGCATACAGAATCGGATAAATCAGCAATTCCTCCCGCACCGACTGCGGCTGATCGATCAGCGTCAGAATATCGAGAATCCGCCGGATATTGTTTTTTGTATCGGTCACCAGCAGGCTGTTGTTCCGCTCAATCTGCTGAATTTTAGCATTCGGACTCAGGCGCTCGGTAATCAGTGCCTGCACCTCGGGAAAATCCAGAAACCGCAACTGAATCAACTGCGTGACCACCCCGTCCTCCTCCGGCAGGTCCTCGACCCCCTCCAAATTCAGGGTCACCCCCGAACGCACCGCGCTGTCGGCCGGCACAACTTTCAGGAAATTATCGCGGAAAGGCACCAGGGTAATGTTATTCATGGCCAGCAGACTCTCCACCGCCCGCAGAAATTCATCCACCGGAATCGGCTCCCGGCTCACCAGGGTCACATTCACATTGGAAACCCGCGGATCGCGGATCAGGACTTTTCCGGTCCGCTGCGCATAATCCTGCAGGAGAATATCCAGGGGCGCGCCCTGATACGAGGGGCGAATAAGTTCCCGTTCACCGCGCGGAGCGTTGGCATCCGGCTGCATCACCGCGAAGGGCGCCTCGCCAGGAGCGGGGGCGCCCGGGGACGGCGGGGCGGGAACCCCCGGCTGGGCCGATACAGCCAACGGCAGCAAATAAAAACAAACACATAACAAATTTAAACGGTTCATGGCGCACTTCCGGGGTCGGAGGGTTCAGAAAGTTGAGCCGTGTCCACACGGCTGAAAGCACTGTCGACTAAAAACGATCCGCTGAGGGCCTCGCCCGGTCTTGCCGAGGCCCGGGCGCGAAGTTCCCGCACATCCATCACCGGCCCCAGCGCCTGCATCCGCACGAGAAAGCCCACCAGCGCCTCCGGGGAGCCCGTCCAGGTGCAGCGGATTGTCAACTGATGCAGCCCGATCTCCTCCAGCACCTCCTCCGGTTCCGGCGTCAGCCCCGTCAGCCGCAGGCCGGACTGCTGGGCCAGCGCCTGAATCTGCCTTGAGATGTCCGAGCGCACATCCCGTCCCTCCGGATGCCGGGGAAGTTGCGCCCGCACCCGTTCCAGTTGCTGCATCAGCTCCGGACGCCGCATCAGATCCCGCTGCTGCCGGAACACCTCCAACTGGGCCTCCGCTTTCAGCACCCGCACCTCGCGCAGGCGGGTCACCTGACGGTTCAGGACCACCGCCGTCAGCCCCAGCAGCACCGCCGCCGCCGTCGCTCCCAGCAATTTCATTTCCCGCGGACTCAGGGTCATAACTCCTCCTCCTGCCAGCGCCAGACCGTGGCCAGACGGAATTCCGTTTGCCCCCGCACCTCCCGGGTCTCAAACGTTTCCACCCGCAGGATCGGCGACGCGCTCAGCATTTCCTGAAATTCAAAAAAGTCACCCGTCGCCTCGCCACTGACCGTCACCCCCTCCTCTTTCCGGTACTGCAAATCGCGGACGAGCAGACGTCCCGTGCCCGGCGAGGCCTCCGCCAACATCCGCAGGATCTCCAGGGCGCTGGTGCTGCGGTCTGTGAATTGCGACAGCGAGCGGACCCGTTCCGACAAGCGCTGCACATCCTGCACCGCCGGCGCTTTGGCCGCAAGGTCCTCCTCCAGCCCCGCCAGGGCCCGGCCCTGCGACCAGACATAGCCCGAAAACGAAGCCACCAGCAGCACCCAGAGCATTCCCACGGCCACCGCCGCCGTCAGCAGCCGCTGCCGTAAATCGCGGGCCTGCGCCTCCACTTTCCAGGCCTCCGGTGTCAAATCCAGCAGGCGTTTGGTTTTGGACTGCACCGCCCGAGTCTCCACCCCCGCCCTCAACGCCGGCAAATCCTCCAGCGCCTTCACCCGCACAGGAATCCCCAGATGCGCCTGCAAAAGCGAAGCGTCCACACCGCAGGACGCGTCGCCATGCGCCCACACGGTCAAGGCCGCGAACGACAACGCGCCCCGCTCCGCCTCCACCGCCGCCAGCGCCATATCCAACTCCTCCAAATACACCTCCGACTCACAGTCGCAGGGATCTCCCAGAGACACCACGGCCGCCACGCCCCCGCCCTCCATCGCCAGCAGAAACGACTGACCTCCCTCCACAATCAGCACCAGACGCGCTTTCCCCTCATCCGGCCCCTCCTCCGCCCGGATCAACGCCCACCAGGCCAGCACATCCACATCCACCCGGTGCGGAATGCGGTGCTGCGCCGCTCCCTCCGCGTGCAGCGCATCCAGCAGCCTGTGACCCGTCAGCACAAACAGCACCCGGCTTTCCGATTCCGACTGCGCGATTTCCTCCCAGCCCCAGTGCGTCCGGTCCAGCGGAAACGGGCTCACCTCCTCCGCCCGCAGCGCCATCATACCCGCGATCTCCTCCGAATCCACGCTCGGCACATCCACCACCTGCATCAGACACTCCTGCGCAGGCAGCACCACATGCGGCTCGCCCGGATGGCGCCGGGAACGGGATGCCCCCTGCCGAAGAAAAACTTCGGCGCGGGCGGATGGAAAACAAGGTGAATCAGTCATAAGATCGTAAAGGCCTTACCCCATCATATATTCCCGCCGCGAACAAGCCGGGAATCTCACTCAAACAAAAAAACAAGGCTCATCACCACCGCCCCGGCTCCGGCCAGACGGATTCCCCACACCCGGACCCGCGGAAGTTCGCGCAAAACGAGGCCCAGCAGCACCCCCGCGCCCAGCAACGCGGCCGTTCCGGCCAGAAAGCCAGCCGCATAACTCCACAGCGCCGAACCCGAAGGCCCCTCCAGGACATGCGCATGTCCATGAAACAAAGCGAAGCCCGCAATTAACCCCGGCGTCAGCCTCCGCAGCCCGGTCGGCTCCCAAAGCAGCAACAAGCCGAAAAACGTCACCGACAACACAATTCCAAGCTCAATTGGCTCAGTCAGCAGCGGAAGCAGGCCCAGCATGCCGCCGGCGCTCATCCCCACCAAAAACGCGACCGGCAGTGCCGGAGAGATGCGTCCCGCCCCCCGCGCCGCCAGCAGCCCCACCGCCACCATCGCCAACAAATGGTCCAGCCCCGTCACCGGATGGCTCATCCCCGACCAAAACCCATGCTCCACGCCATGCGCGGCATGGCCCAACAACATCAAACTGTGCAGTGCATTCATGACCGTCTCCTATCCTGCCTCTGATTCACTTCAAGACAAAAGGAATCACGCCTTTACTCTAGGGCAAATTCCGCTATTGTAGGCCGCATGGATCTCCCCGAATCAGCATTTCGAACACCCATTCAGTCCGTGAATACCCGCATGGTGCTCTTCTCCCGCTGGTTCATCAACGCCATTTCCTTCGCCTCGGCCGATTTGCTGGCCATCGCCCTGTCCTTTTATCTTGCCGGAATCCTCCGCACCAAGCTCCTCGGCGGTGGACACATGCTGCCCGAATGGGGCTGGTTCATTTCCGGCCTCTGGGTGTTTCTCGCCTTCGGCTTCAAGCTCACCCCCGGCTGGGGCCAGGGCGTGGTCGATGCCACCCGCAAAATGTTCCTCCTGCTCACCACCATTTTTGCCGGAACCACCACCGCCCTGTTCCTCACCAAGCAAACCGACACCACCAGCCGCTTCACCCTCACCGCCGCCTTTCTGCTCTGCCTCCTCCTCCTCCCCCTCGGCCGCTGGTTCATCAAAAAGCTCCTCCTGCACCACAACCTCTGGGGCATGCTCGTCGTGGTCTACAGCACCACCGAAAAAGCCGAGGAACTCCTCCATGTCCTCGCAGAAGGCGCCGGCATGGGCTACGTCCCCGTCGGCCTCTTTCTTGTCGACACCCCCGAGGGGCGCACCCGCCTGCACGGTGTCCCGATTCTCCCCCGCGAACTCGACCCCTATCCCCTGGCCCACGCCGCCATCCTCGTCGAACCCGCCACCCTCAAAGACCACCGCCCCGACTTCACCGAACTCGCCTCCATTCAATACCGCCGGGTGCTCATCGTGCCGGAACTCAATCACCACGCCCCCTCCCTCTGGGTCACCAACCGCGATCTCGGCGGCGTCCTCGGCATGGAAATTTCCTCCAACCTTCTCGACAGCTGGTCGCGCCTCCTCAAACTCGCCAGCGAAGTCCTTATCGTCCTCGCCTTCCTGCCCCTCGTCATTCCCCTCATCCTGCTGCTCACACTGCTCATTTTTCTCTGGGACTTCAAAAACCCCTTCTTTGTCCAGACCCGCATCGGACAGAAAGGGGTCCCCTTCCGTATGATCAAATTCCGCACCATGCGCACCGATGCCGAAGCCATGCTCCAGAAACGCCTCGACCGCGATCCCGACTTCCGCGCCGCCTGGGCCGACGGCTGCAAAGTCAAAGACGACCCCCGCATCACCGGCATCGGCCGCTTTCTCCGGGCCACTTCCCTTGACGAACTCCCCCAATTCATTAACGTTCTGCTCGGACAAATGGCCCTCATCGGCCCCCGCCCCCTGCCCGACTACCACGAGCGCGAACTCCCCGAACGCATTATCGATCTCCGCCGCCGCGTCCGTCCCGGCATGACCGGCCTCTGGCAGGTCTCCGGCCGCAGCGAAACCGGCAACGAGGGCTTCATCCGCTGGGATGCCTACTACGTCCGCAACTGGTCCATCTGGCTCGACATCGTCATCCTCGTCCGCACGTTCTTCCACCTCCTCCAGCGAAAAGGGGCTTACTGATTCCGTAACGCCTCAAACGCCACCCCGCGCTCCCGGAACGAGCGCAGCGAAAGCGAGTCATACCGTTTTGCCAAGCGCCTCCCGTTCTCATCGCGCACCAACGGCTCATGACACCAGGACGGTGGCATCCCCCCCAGCGCCCGGTAAAGCAGCAACTGCCGCGCCGTGGACAACAGCAAATCCTCCCCCCGCACCACCTCCGTGATGCCCATTTCCAGATCATCCGCCACCACCGCCAGTTCATATGCCGGCACATCATCCCGCCGCCACACCGCAAAATCCCCGAAATCCACCCCTGCCGTATAGGCCAACTCTCCCCGCCGCGCATCCGTAAAGCGGATCACTTCCCCCTCCGGAACCCGGAAACGCCAGGTCACCCCCGCCGGCGCATCATACGCCGCCGCCGCCCCCGGCCCCGGCCGCCAGGCCACCGGATAAATCGGCTCCCGCAGCTCCTCCTCCTCGTGGGGTGCCCGCACGCAATCCCGCAACTCTCTGCGCGAACGCGTACACGGATAAATCAGATCCATCGCCTTCAGACGCTCCCACACCGCCCGGTACACCGACCGGCGCCGCGACTGATATACCGGCTCCCCGTCCCACCCAATCCCCATCCAGGCAAAATCCGCCAGCATCCCCTCTACAAACTCCGCCTTGCAGCGCTGCGTATCCAGATCCTCAATCCGCAGCATCAGCACCCCGCCCGCCTCCCGCGCCCGCCGCCAGGCGGAATGAAACGTGCGGGCATGCCCCAAATGAAAATCCCCCGTCGGCGTCGGCGCCAACCGGCCTTTGTAAGAAGAACGATTCATCCCCTCCCCCTACACAAAACAAAAACCCCGCGCAAGGCGGGGTTTTTGATGACAAGCCGGAAAGGCTTAGCGGGAGTAGAATTCCACGACCGTGGCCACATCGCCCACAATCGGAATTTCTTCACGCGCCGGCACATAGGTCAGACGGCAGCTCATGTCCGCCTCATCTGTGACCACATAGGGGCACTTCGTAGCAACCGCCAGCGCGTTTTTGAAGCAGTCCATCGACTTGCTCTTCTCGCGCACACTCACCACATCGCCCACTTTCACGTGGTAGCTGGGAATGTCCACTTTTTTGCCGTTCACCAGGAAATGCCCATGGTTCACGTACTGACGCGCCGCGAAAACTGACCGGGCGAACCCGGCGCGCAACACGACCGAATCCAGACGGGATTCCAGCAGCTGAATCAGCACGTCGGGGGTCGGGTCCTGACTGCGGGAAGCCTTCTCGTACGCAAGACGCAACTGCTTCTCGCTCATATTGTACTGAAAACGAATCCGCTGTTTTTCCATCAACTGACGGCCATAGTCCGACAGTTTGGACGGACGACGGCCCTTGCCGTGCTGCCCGGGCGGAAACCCGCGGGTTTCCAAATATTTCTGCGACTTCGGAGTGATTGCCACTCCCAGCCGGCGCGATCTTTTAGCTTTCGGTCCACGATAACTCATGAAATCTCCTGATGGTGCATCCTAAAAAAATTAAAAACCCGTAAATTCTGAAAACGGGCCGCTTCTTATACGGTTCTCATACGTCCATGCAACACAAAAACGCTACAAAGGTTCCTTATTCGGAATCCCGATCGCCCGCGGATACCCCTTCGCCGTTTCTTTCAGTTTTTTAAACACCAGCAAACGCCCCCCCTCCGGCGTATTTTCCTCCAGACGCAGCTCAACCGACAAGCGCTCCATCGCCCGGCGCGACTCCCGCAGCTCCTCCGAGGCCTGCTGACCCTTCATCGCATACAGCCGCCCCTTCACCCGCAGCAGCGGCACCGTCAGCTCCAGCAACGTCGGCAGCCGTGCCACCGCCCGGGCCGTCACCACATGAAATCCCTCCCGAAAATCCGCATCGCGCCCCAGAGCCTCCGCCCGGCGTGTATCCACCCGCACATTCTTCAACCCCAACTCCGCCGCCGTCTCCTCCAGAAAGCGGGCCTTTTTTGCCACCGAATCCACCAGCGTCCACCCCATATCCGGGCGCATCACCGCCAGCGGAATACCCGGCAGGCCCCCGCCACTCCCCAGATCCAGTGCCCGCTGATTCAAATCCCCGTGCAAATGCGGCAACAGCGCCAGACTGTC
>PXDP01000296.1 GCA_003565035.1 PVC group bacterium
CGACAGCGAAATCCGCGACACCACCACCCGGGTACTGCTCGAAAGCGCCGCCTTCAGCGCCCCCCGCGTGCGGGCCACCGCCAAACGGCTCGGGCTCCACACCGAATCCTCCTACCGCTTCGCCCGCGGCGGCGACATGACCCACGCCGAATGGGTCAGCCGCCGCGCCGCCTCACTGATGCAGCAGATTGCCGGGGCCACTCCCCTTCAGGGCGTCATCGACGCCTGGCCCGGCAAAACCGGACTCCGCACCCTTACCTGCCGCTGGAAAAAAATCACCGGCCTTATCGGCGTGGACATCGCCGTAGAAACCATGATTGGCTATTTTGAACGCCTTGGCCTTGTCGTCGAACAGCAGGATCATCAGGGCTGCACCCTCCGTATCCCCGGTCACCGCGGCGACCTGCTCCGCGAAGTCGATCTCGTCGAGGAAATCGCCCGGCTCAACGGACTCGACGCCATTCCCGCGCCCCCGCCCTGCGCCCGGATCGTGCCCGATGCCGACGACAAACCGGTCCGGCGCCTCATGCGTATCTGGAAACAGATCGCCCATCAGGGATTCCTGGAGATCATGAACTACAGCCTGACCGACCCCGAATCGCTCAGCCGCCTGGATTCCGCCCAGGCCGACCGCCAGGTGAAACTCCCCAACCCCATCAGCCAGGACCAGTCCGTCCTCCGCACCTCGCTCCTGTCGCAGATGGCCGACACCCTGGCCCGCAATCACGCCCGCCAGAACCACGAACTCGCCCTCTTCGAACTCGGAACTGTCTTCCTCAAAGCCGAATCCGGCGTGGAAGAACAAATCCGCGTCAGCTTCGGACAGCTCGGCCCCGTCCGCCGCCCCGTCCTCGACAAGCAGCGGCCGGTCACCGACGATGAAGCCTTCGCCCAGCTTAAAGGACAGCTCGAAACCTTCCTCCAGAGTCAGCGCATGACTGAGGTTCAATTCGTGCCCTCCGAGGACGGAAGCTTTGAACCCGGCCAGTCCGCCTCCATCCTGCAGGGCAAAAAAGAACTCGGCCGCATCGGTCTTCTCCCCAAAGCCCTGCGCGAACGCTGGAAAATCTTCGAACCCGTCGCCGTGGCCGAACTGGTTCTCGACCAGGTGCCCGCCCCGAAAATTCCGGTCATGGGACCGGTGCCGACCTTCCCCTGCACCCGCCGGGATCTCTCCATCGTTGTGGAT
Organism: PVC group bacterium; assembly: GCA_003565035.1. Classification (GTDB taxonomy): domain Bacteria; phylum Verrucomicrobiota; class Kiritimatiellia; order SS1-B-03-39; family UBA6053; genus PXAS01. The sequence continues at coordinate 1,190 of PXDP01000296.1, forward strand.
AAAACCCTCACCCACGCCGAAGTCATGGCCGTAATTCAGCAGGCCAAACCCTACGAACTCGAATCCATCGATCTCGTGGACATCTTCGAAGGCAAAAAGCTCGGCGAAAACAAAAAAAGCATGTCCTACCGCTTCACCTACCGCAGTCCCAAGAAAACCCTCACCGACGAAACCGTCGAAAAACTCAACGGCAAAATCGAAAAACGGCTCGTTGAAACGCTCAATGCACAAATCGTTGGGCGAAATTAAACTTTTCGGGTTTGTTGACACAGCAGTACTAGGGAAGTACTATAGCGTATGCCTAAGAAAATCAGAGAGCTAATTCGCGATCTGCAAAAGGCTGGTTTCATAGACCGTGGCGGGAAGGGAAGCCATAAAAACTTCACGCATGCCAACGGCCTCAGAATCACAATCAGTGGTAAAATATCTTCTGACGCAAAACCCTATCAGGAACGTGCCGTGCAAAAAGTAATTCGAGAGGTGCAGAAATGAAAAGAAGCGATCGGTACCTGAAAATTGTGGAATGGTCTGATGAAGACCAATGCTACGTGGGCACCTGTCCGGGTCTCATGCACGGTGGCGTGCATGGAGAGGATGAAGCCGACGTGTACAAAGAACTCTGTGAGGCAGTGGAAGAATGGATCAAAATCATCGAAACGGACCGGCAACAACTCCCGGAACCAACAGCGGGAAAAGATTATTCTGGCAAATTTGTCTTGCGGGTAGGCAAAGATTTGCACAAAGCACTGGTGATCAACGCAATGTATCAAGGCAGAAGCCTGAACGAACACTGCGTTCAAATCCTCAAAGAAAATCAAGCCCCGTATAAATCCCGAAGCGAATGCCCATCTACATCCACCGCCTGAAGCCTGAAATTTTCAGCCTGACCGACACCCTGGCAGTCCGCTGGTACGGGCTGGCCTATCTGGCGGGTTTTCTCATCGCCTATCTTCTCCTCAGACGTCTGGCCCGCGGCGGGCTGCTGGACATGCCTCCGGCCCGGGTGCAGGATTTTCTCACCACCCTGGCCGTCTTCGGGGTGATGCTGGGGGGGCGGCTGGGATACTTTCTCTTTTATCAGCCCCGGGTTCTCCTGGAGGACCCCCTGCAGCTTATCCGGGTGTGGGAAGGCGGCATGGCCAGCCATGGCGGCATCCTCGGCTGCGCACTGGTCATGCTCTGGTGGTCAAAAAAATATAAAGTCTCCTTCTGGAACCTGTCCGATAACCTCTGCGCGGTCGGTCCCGCCGGACTGGCCCTGGGACGTCTGGCGAATTTCATCAACGGCGAACTCTGGGGACGGCCCACCTCCGGGTCCTGGGGCGTCGTCTTTCCCCTCGAACGCTGGGAGTTCAATCCCGGTCAGCCGCTTGCCCCCCGCCGCTACGATCTCGACTTCCTGCAGTCCCTTGTGGACAGCGGACACCTCCTTCCCCGACATCCCTCCCAGCTCTATCAGGCCCTTGGGGAAGGCCTGCTCCTGTTCATCCTGCTCTGGTCCCTGCGCCAAACCGAATGGAGCCGGACGCGCGAAGGACGTTTGAGCTTTACTTTTTTAGGCGGATACAGCATTTTTCGCTTCATTGCGGAATTCTTCCGCGAACCGGACCCGGACACCGCCCTGCTTTTCGGATGGATGACCCGGGGACAACTGCTCACCGGCCTGATGCTGCTGATTTCGGTGAATCTTTTGTTTTGGTTCAAATCAAATCCCACCCCAGGAAAGGAAACCCATCATGCCCGAAGAAACCGCCCCTGAAACCGCCGAAACCGTGGACGTTGCCGCGGTTGCAAGTCAAACCCTCGAACGCATCGCCGACGGCGAAGGCCTGGATGTCCTCGCTGAGGCGACCCCCTACCTAATCAATTTTGCCATTGCACTCCTGATCCTGCTCATCGGGAAAATCGTCGCCGTAAGCATCCGCTCGGTCATCAAAAAAGTCATGACCGCCCGCAAGGTGGACGGCACCATCGTCGGCTTTGTCGCCGGGCTGGTGTATGCCATCATTATGGTGGGCGTGGTTCTGGCCGCCCTGCAGCGCATCGGCGTGCAGACCACCTCCTTTGTCGCCATTATCGGTGCCGCAGGTCTGGCCATCGGCCTGGCCCTGCAGGGATCCCTCGCGAATTTCGCGGCCGGCTTCATGCTGATCCTCTTCAAACCCTTCAAAGTCGGGAACTTCATCGAAGCCGGCGGCACCGCAGGTATCGTGGAGGAGATCGATATCTTCACCACCACCCTGCGCACCCCGGACAACCGGGTGATCATCGTTCCCAACAACGCCATCACCTCCGGAGCCATCACCAACGTCAATGCGCGCGATACCCGCCGGATCGATCTCACCATCGGGGTCAGCTATGATGACGACTTGCGGGCCGTGAAAGAACTGCTGCTCAAGATCCTCGACGAAGACGAACGCGTCCTCAAAGACCCTGCTCCCACCGTCGGAGTCATCGAACTGGGCGACAGTTCCGTGAACTTCTGCGTGCGCCCCTGGGTGAATGCCTCTGACTTTTTCCCCGCCATGA
>PXDP01000072.1 GCA_003565035.1 PVC group bacterium
GGGATGACAAGAAGTTCCGACACAAAATCTTCCAACATCCGTGTGCCCTTGAATCCCGAAGTGCCTAGTGGGCATTTCTGCTGCAGCTCAAACAGGATAGGGCTTAGACCTTCCAGAATCTCATGTCTCTCCATAGACAAGGTATTTTCATCTCCCACGAAAGGAGCTGGACGTTCAATAGCATGCTGCGTCTTTATAGACTCCCAGATGTGAGGGTTTATAATCTCGGTAAAGGTTTCCTCGAACCTAGCCTTGAACTCAGGCAGCGGAAACTGGCAATGTCCCAGCGCGCAGTCAAGTCTAATTATTTCATCATCAATAAAAATGTGTGAGAAAAATAAGACGTATTCAATTGAGCTCGGTGATTGGCCATCCGATGGTGGGCTGATGTGAGCTCGACCCACATATACATCGTCTACAAAAAGCTGGACCAGTAGCTCGCGCTCGGTGCCAAAGGGTGGAGTATTGTACGTAAACTTATAATCTTTCATCTCTATTCTCTTCGACCAGTAAGGTCATTGATCAGTGTTTTCCACCCATGTGTAATGCCATAGGCAGCTGCCATTCCAAAAATAAAAGTACCGATAACAATCAACGTCAGTGTATCTTCACACATTGTTTACCACCTTTGCTTACTTGGTTCTTATAATATACAGGCCTGACTCCTAGGAGGGGCAATCAATTATAAAAAAGAGGGATAGCTGATACACCGGGAAGAGGCATCATACCTGATGTGACGAATGTAACCTCTTCGGTCGTGATTCCGCTCTTCTCCATCAATTCCTCAAATTCCCTCAGGAACCCTTTCATCCCTTCCCCAGACGCGTGGTCGGTTATGCGAGGGTCCTCAATTGGGAGCTCCATCAATACATGGAAGCCACTGGTGGTTCTGTAGATGGCTTTGGCTGAGGAGGAGAAGTAGGAGGTTACCACAGGTGACGTCTCAAGCGCTTGTTCAGGGTCATGCAAATCTATATCTATGTCCATCAGCACGCGTCGTGACCTCGAGCCAGGCGAATGTATGCATGACCTTAGCTTGCTCTCGAGGGAGCGGAAAGGTTTCGTATCCTTTACGTCATCAAGCAGTAGCAGGTTCTCGGTGTGCCTGAGCATCTCCTTCTGGAACTGGAGGTAGGCCGCAATCATGGATGCGGGGTTTGTGCTTACGTATACTCTGAGAGCTTCCACCGGGTATTCCCCGTACTCTGGGTGGCACCACACATCTCCTCCCGTCATTATGTCTTCCTCGATGAAGGTATACAGGGTTTTCATGTACTGCACAACCTTAGTGGTCAACTCTTCAGGAGTTCCCCAGAAGGTGCGGGATTCCATTGTGTACTCTCTCCCATTACCATGAGATGCACGTAGAGCTTCTTTCTGTGACTCGGTCATGTACTTTTTACGAGCCGCTGTTGTGATGGTCACAGCCTCATGAGGTTCCAGAGCGGGAAACACATGCTCAAAAAAAGACTGAATTATTTTTCTATCGTACGTAAACCAATACATAAGTACCTCCTATGCATGGTGGGGGGTTATCTGATAACGTTGTCTTCTTGTTCTTGAAGCTTCGTTATCTCCGCGGCTATTTTGTCTATGCGGGAGGCAGTTCGGTCATTGATAGGTTTCAAGGCACCTAACACCTTACCACCTTTATCATCCTGCACCTCTCGCGACTTGTAGATAGTAAAGAGCTCTTGTCGGAGCTCCTTTATACGTTTTTTATAATCGTCTTTGCTATCTACTTTTTTCTTAGCCATAACTATAATTGGAGGATAAGGGAGTCGAACCCTTGTGTACTCACCCCTACCCTTTCGTGACTTGGGCCTTTCGTCGGGTCTTCAGCGTGAGTGTCGATACCAGTAATCCCCCTCTACATCCCTAGCCGAATCTGTATGCGATGCCCCTTAGTGGACCTTCCTCGCTTATGGATGCAGCTATCTCTATTACCATGTCTCTATTAAAATCAACGTTCTTTCCAATGGACCCATCCTCTAGATAGAGAACATTATCTTCGAAACCGAAGTAGAATGTCTTCACAACATCTCTTCCTTTGGCTGACTGACGGAGTTGGGCGTGGGAGGTCTGGTAACCCCCAACCCGTGCCTCGAAGCCTTCGTTACCTTTGAACACTACGCCTCTTCCCCATAATGTGCCGAAAGGGTCTAGGCGAGAATGGGAGTCCATGTAGTTGCTCTCAGTCTCAGGTGGGAAACCCACAACTATCCTCTTAGCTACCTCTCGGCGCTCTTCTAAATCTATACCTTCAAAAATCTGTTCTATCAATTGTTCTTGGGACACTTTGGTTACCATCTTTCGGCTTCTGCAGCTTCCTTATGTATTTCCAACGCACCCTTCACCAGCATCTGCAGGGCAAAAGGGAGGCCGGGTATAATTTTTTTCTCGATGTTTTCGATTTCCTCAGGTGTTAGAGGTTCATCGCTATTCAACTTAGCTGTTAACCTCCGCAACTCTTCATCATTCTCTTTTACCTTCTCCCTGCCCTCTCTCATCGGATTAGGCGCGCTGCCATCCACAAACACATCCAGAATGAAGATGTCCATTATGTTGGGGAAGGTCTCCGGCATACCTTCAAAAATCATCACGCGCATCTGCTCTTCCAGTTCGGTGAAATCGATGTCATCTGGTATCTCCACCAGAACAGAAAAGGTGTGAAGCTCTGCTTCATCATCTCCATCGTCGTTGTAGTCGTAGAGCTCTACATCATGTCCCCATGATGTAACGCTGTCTACCTTCGGTGTTGCACCCCATTGCTTGAGCAACTCGTGAACCCCATACAGCTGCAGGTTGATGTTCTCGAGGTCACCACCCATCAGTACTTCTACTTTGTATTCCGCCATTATTGCGTTCTCCTTGTCAATCTTATTATAAATTAGTGGACAACTCTTGTTCAGCCATTAGTAAAGTTCACCAGCTCAATCCAGCTCATTACCTCATGTTCATCCGACCCCTGTGTATACACGTCAACAGTCTTGCGACGAAAGGCGTTGTATCTTACCACATCTTTGAGGTTGAAGTGGTCAGCGAACATTTCTCTCTTCTCGTAGTCGTCGCTATACTCGCCGGCTTCGCGTACCTTACCTCGCGCATACCTTATCTTGTTACGGGCATCCATTACAGAGGCGGCGGAGGGGTTGCCGTTTTCTATCTGGTGCTCAAAGATTTCCTCGAGTTTTTCCACCGCGGTCTGTAACCTGATGCGCTCCTTCTTCATAGCTGTCTGCTGTATGTGCTCAAGCAGCTGCCCATAGTGGGTATTGGTGTAGAAATTACGGGCTGAGATTTTGCCGTTCTTGTAATCCAGATATTCGTGTTCTAGCTTCCACCTGTAGAACGTATCCCTCAGAGGAGATAAAAACACTCTGAGGGCGTGATATAAAAAGAAGAGAGGCCAGACGAGAATCGTCCAGAGACCTGCTGCGACCGCATTGGAGGAGTCCGCATCTTCGCCCGATTCGTCCGACCAATCATTGGTCGCCAACGCCCAGATAACGCCCACCACGAAGTATCCTATATATAAGTCGGTTTGGGTGAACGATAATCTGTTAGTAATAAAATCCGTAACAATACTCAAATCCATCTCAATTCCCTCTTACCCTTATAATATACAGGGGTAATAAAAAAGAGGTGCACGAGCCACCTCTTTTGTAAGGTATTTTTGAATCTACTAAACCACTCGACACTCAACCACTTTAC
>PXDP01000361.1 GCA_003565035.1 PVC group bacterium
GCAATACCAGTTGAATCAGCAAATGGATGACCTGTGACAAGACACTGGCCACGGGAATAATCATTCTGGGAAACCGGAGTTTTTTAATAATCTGGGTGTTTTGCACCAGGGAACCGGTGGCAGTATTCATGCAGAGGGAGAAAAAATTAAACGGAATCAGTCCCAGGAGCAGAAAAATCCCAAAGTGATTGATGGTGTCATTTTTATGAATGTGGGTAAAGATCACCAGCAGGGTGCCCAGCATAATCAACGGATTCAGGACCGACCAGAGTACTCCCAATGACATGTTGCGGTATTGGGTGCGGAAATCCTTGAGAATCAGATTCCAAAGCGAGAATCTGTAACTGGGGCCTGGTGCGGAAATCATGTGGGTCTTTTACGCACGGCAACTTGATTTGCCAGCAAAAAAGCCGCATCGGGTTGTTGTGGGGCGCATCCCTTTATCAAGGTGTGGGTCTGAATCGGAGGAGGACTGCGGGAACTACAGAGAACTGCGGACAACCCTGAACCCCACTGTATTTCCTCGACCTCATTGCCTCTGTATAACCTGCGAAAAGACGGGAGAAGCGGATGAAAAAGCAGAGGTTCGGTTGAGAACGGAACGGAATGGATCGAAGAGCTTTGCGGTTAAAGTATTCTTTCGGGGGGGCATGCGAACATGTTGTGAACAGAGTGCCGGAGGGTGCGCGTTAAAGATTACAAGAAGCGATTTTCCTTGGTAGACCAGAGGCCGCCGCCGGAAGTGATGCCGATCCATTCCTGGCGGTTTTCACTCCAGAACCAGACCCCGGTTCCGTCCCTTGCGAACCACACAAATCCGAATGCATCGCTTGCAAGCCAGCCCTGGGGTGTATCAGGGGTTGCGGTCACAGCACCGATACGCGTATTGTATCGGGTCATGGACCCTCCGATTGGATTAAAAAATCCAAAATCAAAGCTGTGGAAGGTTCCGTCCGGCCGCACATCAAACCAGGTTTGCAGTTGGTTGGCCCAGAGATAATCCAGCTCAAATTTCATCCAGCCGAAACGCTCGCTCCACAGCCAGCCTTGGGTATCCACAGACTCATTACCCGCATATAGAAACCCAAAACGGGAGGAAATCAGCCAGTCATCCTGCCCCATAGGCTGAAGGGTCCCAAGTCTGGGGCTGAAACTGCCGCCGTTTTCATGTTGCAGCGGCTGTTGGAGTCGCTCAGAGAAGACACTGGATGCATTGGGCGTGGGATGAGTCAAGGAGACTCGGCCCAGCCATCCCTGAGTGATGGAGCCCTGTGGCTCCAGGGCCCCCAGATTGGCACCGGAGGTTGCCCGGGTGATGGGTGCCTCTCCGAAGGGTGATATGGCGTGCTCCAGTACATTCAGGTCGTCGTAGATCGACGGCAGTCCTATGCCGTTAAAGGCCGATTGAGCCTGTGCGGCAGCGGTTCCGGCGGATGCATTCACCGGGAGATAGTAGAAGAGGTCCTGTTTGGGGTCGCCGCCGATCAGGTCACCCAGAAAAACAGGCCGCTGCCCCAGAGAGCCGACTCCGTTCCCGGCCTTGGGGGGATTGCTGGTCCAGTTGGCCAACGTGAACATGGTGCCATACCAATCGATCACGGGAATTTGCCGCTCCGGGCGGGTGAGAGGTCCGGAGGCGAAAAGGTTATAGCGGACGGTATGGTTCAATGCCGTCATCCAGACCCAGAACTGTGCCAGACGGTTATTGTATACCAGATTGTTCGCCATCAGGATATTGTCGGAGGGGCCCGCACCTCCGGCGATCAGAATGCCGGCGTTGTCACTGCGATGGGGCATAGACCCGTTTGCGATCACCGTGTTATGTAGGACCACCGAGTTACTGGAGCGGTTCATACTGATACCCGCCCCCTCGTTGTGAACCACAACGTTGCCAATGATAAATGTGCCGGGCGAGTCAAGATCGGCCAGAATTCCGTTTCCGTCACCATACCAATCGGCACCCGCCGTCCCGGCAATGCCATTGCGCTGTCCCGAGATGAAATTCCGCAAAATTAGGTTTCCTGGACCTGTGAAAATCGTGGAAACCCCGCTGGTTCCCCCTTTGAGCCACCCGCAATTCAGCATGCGGTTGTCCGCGATCAGATTGGGGGAAGATCCGGTGGCTGTTGCTTGATCCCCCACCAGAAAAATTCCGCTTTTACCGGCCTCTTGAAAAGTGTTGCCTTCAATCTGGAGATGATCGACCATGAAACCGTTTACACCATACGCGCTGATGTCATAAACAGTGTTTCCGGAAATGTGGATATGTGATGAGTTTAAAATCGAGAAGGCGTTCCCCTGTTCTCCGCCCTGTTCAGGCGTTTTCAGGTAGGCGGGATTATACCATTGGTCATCATTAGTCCCGCGGAAACGAAAATGTTCGATCCGGTTGTTTTGGAAAACAATATTCGGATTGTCAAAAGAACCGCCGTTACAGTTTTGGACCCAAACTGCGGCCGCGGAACTGTCTGGGTTAATAATAGGACGGCTGTTTTTTTCTGTAGTCCAGGTAAAGAGGTTGTTTTCAAAAATGAGGGGTAGTGCGGGCGTTTGACCTGACAAAAGGATTGTTGCCTGAACAGAGGAACCCGGGCCATAATTATCAACAAACTCGCAGTTTCGAACCGCGATATTGGAGCAATCTCCTGTGAGGAGAATCGTGTTTGTCCCTCGGCCGTTGATGAACGTTGTGTTTTCCACAGTGATGTTTTGCGCGTTCTGGATATTCAGCGTGGCATAGCTTTCAGAATTCACAAAGCGACAACTCTGCAGGAGGATGTTCTCCGCGTTGCCGGTTATCACCATTCCGCCGTCACGGATTTCAACCCCCTCAAAGCTCGTGCCGATTGCCCCTGAGAGGGTTACGGCTGCGCTTCCGGCTGCAACTTGGATCACAGGCACTTCATTCTCATGCGCGGAAAACGTAAGGTTTTGCGGGCTGCCGGAGCCCAGCCAAAGTGATTCCGCGTAGGTTCCGCCCCGCAGAATAATCTGGCCGTTATTGCCTGAAAGCTGCAAGGCTCTCGCAAGGGTCTGGACCGGAAGTGCCTGTGTTCCTGGGTTGCTGTTATTGCCGCTGGGGGCAACAAATATCTCGGATGAACCAGCCGGGGACAGCGAGGGGAGGAGACCCAGGAGAAGCGCAGCCAGTGGAATGATGGAGATGGAAGAGCGTTTAAGTTTCATGTCAGTGCCTTGTTGGAGAAATCGGGTTCGCGTTTAAAATGCAGGTTTTTTTGCAGTGTTCATTGGATTTGAGACGGAATCAAGCTGAATTTCGGGAAATCGGGGTGGAGTTCAGAGAAGATTGATTTTAGGATTGCGGTTATCGGGCAGGCTTGTACCGTCTTTAATCATGATAGAATCCTACACCAAGCGCGCAATTTTGTTAATCGCTCTGCACATGTTCTCCGCCGGAGTTACCCCGAGAGCCCATGGGCAGTCTGCCTCCCTGGCGGATTTTTTTCCTGTCCGTCTGGATGCAGGCCAAACTGAAACGCTTTATCTTTCAGATTTCTCCGAAATCGACTGGCGGATTCGCAAAAACACGAGTCTCGGCCCTATTGATGTAATCCTGCGGAATGACGCAGCCCCCCAAACCGTCAGAAATTATCTGAATTATGTTGTCAGTGGCGCGTATCATCAGGGGATGGTTCACAGATCGGTGCCCGGATTTGTTATTCAGGGTGGGGGGTACAGTTTGACGGGCAGCGGAGAGGATTTTCAGGTTGCCCCGATTGAAAATCAGGGCACCGTTCCCGGAGAATTTCAGTTGCCGAATGTACGGGGAACCCTGGCCATGGCATTGGTGGGCGGCAATCCCGACAGCGGCACCACCCAATGGTTTATCAATGTGGGGAACAATCCCGGACTGGATGATCCCGCCAACGGGCCGTTTACCGTGTTTGGCGAGGTTTTGCCTCCCGGGATGGAACGTGTTGATGAGATCAATTCTCTGATGCGGGTCAATTTTGGCGATGCCTTCGGTGAAGTGCCCCTCATCCGGTTTGATCAGGAGGTTCCTGTGGTTTTTGATGATTTCTTACGGTTGACCACCACGGAGATTTTAGATCCCCCGGAGATTTTGAATGTCGTCCCCGAAGGCGTGATTGATGTGAGCCTGAATGGGCACCGATTGGTAATTGAATCCTTTCCTGATGCTCTCGGCCACGTCGAGGTGACCCTCGGATTTCACCGCAACGGCACCCGGGTGCAGGAAGTTCTCGGTGTTATTGTGGGCACCGAAGTTCAAAGCGCGTTTGGCAACGTGCAGGAAGGGCCTGACGAACGATACAGCAGCACGGTTTACGGTGAAATTGAGTTTGAGGGTGGGGATCGGGAGTCAAACCGGGCCTTCAGTTATTCGCTGCAGGCGGAGCTGATTGCGGATGAGGATTCTGTGCAAAGCCCTCAGTATGGACAACTGGTTCCAAACCCCTGGGGCCTTTCCTACTGGGTGATCAGCGAGTTTTTCGGTCTGGTGCATTTCGGAGCCACAGGGAGTCAGTATGCGGGCTGGGTGAGCAGCGAACGCTTTGGCTGGATGCGGTTTGTGGAGGCAGGAGACGGAAACCGTTATCTATGGGTTCATCGATTGCAGACGTGGATGGCGGTGAATTCGGACGGGAGTTTCCACAGCTTTGATTTCGGATGGCTGGTGCCGGAGCCGGGATCTCTCACCCGCTACAACAGCCGTATCGGGATTTTGATCGATGATGAACACAATCCCGAAGGCTGGCTGCGGAGTGACCGCTTCGGTTTCGTATGGTTCGCCCGCGACGGAACCGGTGTCTGGTTCTGGAGTTCCAGCCGAAACGAATGGCTGGGCATCACCTCCGGTGGCGGCATTTGGTCCACGGCCGAAGGGCGGTTCCTGCCTTAGAGTGATATACCCTCATCAAGCAAAGCGAAAAAACACATGAAGAATGCAATGGATGAGCTTTCCAAAAAGATTGGGAGTTTTTGGGACAATAAACTTAAGGCCACAAAAGAGCAGGGTGATGCGCTCCGACGGCACTGGTGGGAAGACCCGCATACTCTCCGGCATATTAACCGTATTGTTTGCGGAGAGCCATTAGATGGAATGAGCGCAGGCTTTCACCGGCGTATCGGTCAGATTCTCTCTGGCCGCGGAATTAAAAAGCCCAGAGCCATTTCAATTGGCGCCGGATCCGGAATGAAAGAAATATGGCTGTTGCAATCCAATGCCGTTGCGACCGTGGATGCCTATGAATTGGGCCCGGGCATGGTTGAGGAGGGACGGCGACTGGCAAAGCAGTATGGCATGGAAGACCGGATGCAGATGCACCTTGGCAGCCCTCTTGAAGAAATCGCCGATGAATCTTATGATTTGGTTTATTGGAATAACGCTCTCCATCACATGCCCGATACACCCGCCGCTCTTACCTGGAGCCATGGTATTCTCAAACCCGGCGGATTACTTGCCTTCGATGACTATGTCGGACCGAACCGCTTTCAGTTTTCAGATGAATTGATTGATCGTGTGAATCAGATTACGACATTGATCCCCGACCGGCTCCTGGGGAAAGTTGGCTGTCCCGGTGAGAAGATGCCTAAACGGGTCAGTCGTTGGGACCCCGCAGTAGTTGAAGCGGACGATCCGTCTGAGGCACCCGACAGCGGGAGGATCCTGCCAGCTTTGCATTCCACCTTTCCAGAGGCTGAAGTGATTCCAACCGGAGGTGCTATCTATTTTCTGGCTCTGAACCACTTATTCGGCAACTTCGACTCAGAAGAAGACATTGCGCTTCTCAATCTGCTTCTTCTGGCTGACAGACTGCTGGCGGAGCGTTTCGAAACTCCGTATACGGTTGCATTTGCCTCCCGCTCATGTTGAACTGCTTTTTCCTTGGGGCTACTGAATTTCAGGAGTGGTTTCAGACTTCGGCTGCGATGCTTGACGGGAGATATTCTATGGTGTTAGTAAACGTAAATGGCTAACTCCCGAATCCTTCTCCGGGAACCTTCACAAGTTCTTCGAACCCTTTTCAGCCTGCTTTTTTTTGTGGTTTTGTGGCTGGGCCTGGTTCATCTGTACCGTATGAATGCGGTGTTTCCTTTCTGGTATCACTGGGACGAAGAGTTCAAAGCGGTTCAGGTTATTTTCAACATTCGGAACCTGCATCATCCGCTTCTTCTGCTGAACACTGCCGCCATTCTGGAACAGTTGAATGATCCGGGCACGTATAATTCGCAGCATGTCACCGAACTGGGCCGTCTGGCCTCCGCCGGGTTCGCCTCTGCCGGGGTGTGTATTTTGTTATGGACGGCGGTGAAAATCAAAGGGGTTCCCGCCGGATTTTTTGTGTTCTGTCTGGTGGCCTTTCACCCCAGACTGTTTGAGCTTGCGCACTATTTTAAAGAAGATTCGGCCCTCTTTTTCGGCTGGTCATCGGTGATCGGTGCTGCACGGCTATATCAGCGTTCTCCGTCCTCTAAAACGGCATTTTTATTCGGCATCGCCGCGGGCCTGGCGGTTTCCGGAAAATATATTGGAATCATTGCGTCTCTCTGCGCCTTGGCTTGTGTCCTGATTGATCACCGTAAGCGGGTGCCGGTTTTTTTATTGGGCGCGGTCACGACTTTTTGTTTAATCAATTATCAGGCCCTGCTTCAGCCGGGCGGAGCCTTGGAGAAAATTCAATGGGAGGTTGGCCAACAATTAAACAATCAAACGTTTGTGAAGTCTCCGCTTACGATGTTGTGGCTGGACCTCGGACCGGCAGGAACCGTGTTGTTTGCCGCCTCACTGCCGGTACTCTTTATTGGAAGCAAACATGACCGATCCGTTCTGCTCCTCGCCTTTGCCGCAATGTCAGTTTATTTCATCGCCTTGAGTCACATCAGTCGCATGATGGACCGGTATATGTTGATGATTGAAGTATCCGTCTGGTGGTTGATTGCTCTGGGGCTGGCACAGATCCTTCGGATTTCATTCATTTCAGTCCGCCCTTTATTTCGAAATCTGCTGTTTATTTCTGCGGTGCTGTTCTGCCTCTGGCGTTTGCAAACCTTTCCCGCCGCCTGGGAATTTTTCAGTGCAGAGGACTCCCGTTTGCAGACGGCGAGGCAGTTGGAGGGGCTTGTGGAGCCGGGAGATAAACTCATGCTGGACTTCGACGTACTCTTTCCTGGGGATGTACATTATGCCGATGGCTATTTTTCGCAGCAAAGCTGGCAGGGATGGATCCCGTCGTATCCCTCCCGGGTTGTGCAGCACTGGTATAAGCATGACGGCGAAGATATGTTTGAAACGCTTCTGGCGGATGGAATCACGCTCGTTGCGGTTTCTCCCCGTTACGTCAGCAGATATAAACGCATCCCCACGACCACTACCATTGGACATTTTCGAGATGTGCAGTGGCGCAGGCCGTTTTACGAACGACTTTTTGCAGAAGGTGAATTGATCCTTGAGAACGAAGGAGTTCCCGGCACCTTTGTCGCGCCACCCCTGCAAGTGTTCCGCATTGCGCCGCCGCCCGGCGAGTGACAGGGGGCAACCGTTCAGCGTACATTTATAGTCAAGACCTTCAGGAGTGGATCGGCATCACATCGGAAGGCGGTCTTTGGTCCACGACGGAAGGGCGGTTTTTACCTTGAATTCCCATAATCCGATGAACAAAGTGTTTTAATCATGTCTTTAGTCATTACGTGTGGGCGAATGGGGACGGAACCTGGTTCTGGAGTCAGAATCGGCAGGAATGGCTGGGGGTAACGCCCGACGGGGTGAATTTGGTCAACCCGTGACCGCCGTTTTCTTTTGCAAACAACCTCGCCAAACGCGGAGATGGTTCATATCCCCGCCGTCTTTGATGAATTGATTCTGTTGGTTTTCAATTGTGTTCCTGAATAGCTGGAGCCTTGACCGCTCTGATTTTCGATAACCGTCTTAATTTTGAAACGGTCACATACAGAATGGTGCCTGTGAAGATTGAGAGCATGAGGGCAAGGCGAAAAGAATGAACTTTTTCGTGAATCATCACGGCTGGGAACACAGCCAATGCGAATAGCGTCAGTGTCACCATCAAGGACCAGCCGTAATAAAGTATGCGCCAGTAAATTTGGTTCAGTTGAGTAGGGTTTGGCGAGGGAAGCCAGCCAAGATCAAAGCCCGGGTCCGGCTGGCCTTGGGTTTGGATGCATTCTCTGTACTTAAAATCCAGAGCCCTTCGGTCGTTCCGGAGAAAATTTAGGGTTTGGCCGAATGTGTAGCGCTTTTCGAGAAGCTTGCGTTTGATGAAGCCGGCTCCGGAACGAATCAGGGCCTCGTAGCAGAAATCGAAGGGCCGGTTGGTTTTGTAGAGGGGTTCAATGTTTAGCCCGGCCTCTGTCAGTTTCCGGCTGAAACCGATTTCCAGACGCATGACGGCTTCCCAATAGGTCTGCACGGTTTCGACATCTTGAAGATGGGATTCTAAAACGGGGATTGCCGGAGATTTGAGGTAGAGAAAATAGGACTGAAGATGATATCCGTAGTCTGTGTTTGAGGAGAGGGAGACCGCATCGGCGGGGCAGGCTTCGGCTTGACGGATCCAGTGATCGAAGCGGTCGCGATAATAAACGACGGAGTCATTGATGAGCAGGATTCGGGACCAGGAGTCACGTTCGGCGGGGGGAATCGATTTTAGGTAGCGGTCCCACATGCCAAAATCGAAGCCGCGATTTTCGGTGAGGAAGAGTTTCACCCCCAGGGAGTCGAGAAAGTTTCTGGAGAGCGCGTCCATTTCAGTTTGGGTTGTGATCAGAGATGTGCGGTATCCGGCTTTTGAGAGACAGGTCAGAGCAAAGCGCAGGTATCCGGGGAGTTCCGGTCCTGTTTGGTGGGAGGCAAACAGAATTTGGGTATTGTTTTTGATTTCCGGAGGCAGGGGGGGCGCGTATCGGATGGGGGCGGCCACATGGGTTGGCGGTGGCTGGCGGTGTGCCGTGTACATGCCTCCCAGGTTTCCCCGGACAGCCGCCAGATTCGCTTTGAGGCTGTCAGCGATAAGCCGGAAGAGAAAGGGAGGCAGGGAAAGCAGGACGGGGTGGCAGGTGAATTTGCGCAGAAGTCGGACATGCCCGGCTCGGTAGCAGCGGGCCTGCATTTTTTTGAGGCTGCGGACGGTGGCGGATCCTTTGTGTTCAATTAGGGCCAGTTCGGACACCGCGAGATCCCAGCCCGCCTGTTTGGCCCGTAAGCTGAAGTCGGCATCTTCGAAAAAGAAAAAATAGCCTTCATCGAAAAGGCCGATGTCTTCGAGGAGTTCGCGTCGGATGAGCAGGCAGGCGCCTGAAAGGTAGTCAGGCTCTTGGCCGGGGAGGGCGGGGACCGGAAGCTGCCAGGGGCGCAGGAGGCGTTTACCGGCGGCAACAATCTTTTCGTCCTGGGTTCCTTTGCCTTCGATCATGCGGCAAGCGGCGAGACCGGTGCGGGGGGACCGATCCAGAGACTCCCGGAGGTGTTTCAGCGTATCCGGGGGACAGAGGGTGTCATTGTTGAGTACCCAGAAATAGCGGATACCGGGATCCTTCAGTGCTTCACGGATACCGGCGTTGACCCCTCCTGCAAACCCGAGGTTTTCCTCCATGCGGATGACTTCCCCCCTGGGGCAGGCCTCTGTCAGGGCGGCGGGTGCATGTGCGGTGGAGGCATTATCGATGACCAAAATCCGGCAGGCCTCGCCCTGCTGTCCGTCCAGGGATTTGCAGCAGGCCCGGGTGTATTCCAGTTGGTTGAAATGCGGGATGATGACTGCAGTGCCTGCAGATCCGCACGCTGCATGCTTAGAGGCTGGGGAAGGTTCCGTCATGATCCCGCCTTATCCCGCATGGACTGTTGATACAATCTTTTTGTCCGGACTCTCTCGGGTTAGGGTGCATCCCCGAATTGGTGTGTTTGTGCCGTAGATGCAACTGTTACAGTTGCTGAACCTGATATTGTGCCCTATTATCTAAGCTGAGGACCGCTTCGACAACGGGGAGTTGGCCTTTCACCAATTGTGAGAGACGCGCCCCCACAGGATTTGCTTGTTTTTCGCTCTTTCATTCCAGATGCGGTTTGCTAGTTAAGTGGCTATGATGCCGCTTTTTTTTCTGTTTGTGCTCTGCCTGATGGGTCTGGCGGTTTTCGCCGCTGTGCGCCGGGTGTCTGATCCTGATCGTCCGGGGATTCTGCCTGTTTATTTGACGGGGCTGCTGGCGGTGTTGAGCGTGCTGATTCTGTTTCGTCCGGATGAGCAAATCGAATCGGGAGAAGATCCGGCGGCCTATTTTCACGTGGCCCAATCTCTGGCCCGTACAGGTTCTCTGGGAGGCGCGGATCCGGCACTTTCGGAATTACCCCGGGAGGAGAGAGCTTTGTTCCGATACGGGCACGCCGGATTTTCCTGGACCAAAGACACGGTTTTCTGGGCTGAAGATGAAGGCTTTGAACGGGTCGGCCCACATTTTTTCCCCGCATACAGTTTCTTGTTGGCGGGGGCGATGTCTTTGGGCGGTTCGTATGCCGCGTTCTGGTTTTCTTCTTTGCTCGCGGTCGGTTGTGGAATTATTATTTCTCTGCTTGTGGTGGATTTGACACGCCGGAGCTGGATGGGCCGGCTGGCCTATCTGCTGTTTCTTCTGCATCCGATTACCGTCTGGAATGCCAGAGCCCTTCGCGCGGAGTGGCCGGCATCCTTTTTGTTGCTGCTTGGAATTCTGTTTTTTCTTCACCCAGGAAAAAAAAGTCCCAAGCCTTTTTTAAGCGGACTGGTCTCCGGGATCTGCCTCAGCTCGGCGATGTTGTTTCATATGACAGCGGTGTATGTGTTTTTTCCTGCGGTATTTGCCGCAGGTCTGCGGGGAAAACGGAATGCCTACTGGGGTGGGTGGTGGTCCGGCGCGTTTGCGGGAGTGGGGTTGCTGGTCCTGCAAACGATTTTTGTGACCGATCCCTATCGGATGCTGTACACCCTTCGGGATTCTTCTGAACGGAGAATGGTCTTTCTTTTCGGCCTGGGTTTCCTGGCCGCCATGACCGTTCTGATCCGCCCGGTGTTCCAAAAGTTGAAAGAGAAACCTTCTGTTGGCCGGGTGACGGGCGGTCTGATGGCGGGGGCGTATGTCATCCTGGCTCTTTTAGTTTTGTGGACGCGGGACGATCTGGGACATCTCCCTTTTCTGCCGGAGTGGTCTGTGGCCTACATCAGTCTCACGGACTTCGAGGGGGTCATGCGCATGACCTCCCGCATCGGATTGCTGTTCGCGATGGGTGGACTCTTCGCATTATGCCTCAAGTCTGAAACCGGGCGATGGCTTTTCTTTCTGCTGGCCCCCGCGAGTATGACCATTGGCTGGGTGATGAATTATATGTTCGAGACACGGCGTATGGTCACGTTTCTGCTCCCGCTGTTGATCCTCGCTGTGAGTTGCATGATTGATTTTCTGGTCCGTCAGATGGAATTCCGGCGGCCGGTCTTCAGAAAGAAAGGACTGCCGATTGCGCTGGGGTTAGGAATGGGACTTCTGTTTATCGGTCTGGGAATTCGGGGACGCATGGAGTTGTATTCGACCTGGAATTTCCGGGGGCTTCATGGATTTTACCGCAGGATCTCGGATCAAATTAAGCCCGAAGCAGATTTTTTATTTGCCGAATATACACAAACGGCGGTCCCGATTGAGCAGAAAACCGGCCTTCCCCTGCTGCCGCTGAGTTGGGATTACCGCAGCGATGAAGAAGTTGAGCGGATTGAAGCCGTCTGGCGGCGGCTGGTGGAGGATTATCCCGACCGGCGTCATGTCCTGATTTCTCCCTTCAGAGGTTCGGCCATTCCCGGACTTGCCCAGGAGCCGTTGTTCACCTCTTCGGGGGATACCCGGACCCTGTCCCGTACGCGGCATCAGGTGCCAATCGAGGTCACCTCATGGACCCGGACCCTGCATGTGAACCGCATCCTGCCGTCGGGGGAGGCTGCGCAGAGCGTCCCCTACATTCGCGAATTCCGGGGAAGCCGGCTGGGCATCAAAGGGCTGGCGAATCACATGGGCCGCCGGGCGGTTGAACTTCACGGCGTGCGCACCGATACTGGGTTGACCTTGGCGACGGAGCCGGGCCGGGCGCTGACCTTGTTTCTCGTCTATCCGCACGGGTATCGACACACCTCGCCGGTACTTGAAGGCGCTGTGGCGCAGATTACGGAGCTGAATGATCTGTGGCAAGCGGTTGTCCTGCAGCCTGATGCAGAATCGGTCCGTCTGCAAACCGGGGCGTATGGCTTTCTGGTTCAAGTGTTTGGCGGTGAAGAGGAGGCTCCTGTCCCGCTGCCGCTTCCGGGAACGGTTGAAGCGTTTGGCCTTCCTTCACTGGATTCGCAGTGGTTGCGGGCGGATGCCGCCGTCATCGCCCCGGAACGCGCTGGTCTCTCCCGCATATGGATCTATGCCCGGCATGGCCGACCCGCCGATGACCCGGTGAGCGTTCATGTGACGCGGGGTGAAGCCAACAGCATCGGTGAGATCACCCTTACGCCGGAATGGGCCTGGCATGTTCTGGAGCTGGAACATCCGGAAGATGCTCTGGGTTTGTTTCACTGGATTTACTTTAAGACCACACCGGCTTTCAATCCTGAATCCCCGCGTTTTCCTGAGGATCTGGGCTTCCAAATCAGCCTGTTTCTGGTGCAGCCTACTGAATAGTGAAGACTAAAGAAATTATTGGAATTCACTTCCGGTTTTCGAGGTCCCGGATGCGCGCCTCCAGAAGGGCGAGGTTTTGCGAGAGCCTGCGCCGGTCATTCTCATAGTTGGAGAGGACAAGGGACACGTGAAAGGCGATAAGGATGAGGAAGGTAAACACCACAATAATGATCGCGGAGGTGTAATGCATGCCGGTGACCTGCACCAGCCACCCGATTCCGTCGGGATACACTGCGAAAAACAGCAGTACCAGACCCGTGCCAAGCCACAGGAGGGCGTAGCGCTCCTTGAGCGCGTTTCTGCGGACCGTCTCCAGCGTGATGAACAAATGCAGCAGGCTGATCCCGCCCATGAAGAGCCGAATTTTGTTGGGTAGAAACGCATCCTCCAGACCGGGAAAGAGGACGATCAGCAGGAATATCGCGCCAATGAGGGTTAAAAAAAACGCCGGAAGGCGTGCAGGCCGGGCCTGTCCAAAGAGAACTGCCGCAGCGATCAGGGCGAGTCCGCCGGGCAAACCGTACGTCATCCAGGGACTCATGCGAGTTTTTTCTCCAGTTCAGAACGTGAGTATCTGGCATCCACACTGCGGGCCCTGTCCACCAGAAGAGACAGGGTGACTTTGAACGCAAAATAGAGGCTGTGGAGGCCGTGAAGCGAAGAATCCCCCCCCTGCCTTGGGCGGAAAGGAACCCCAAATTCGCTGAAACGGTAGCCTTGGCGGCGCAGCAGGGCCAGGGATTCGGGTTCAGGGTAGTCGGAAGGATATTCGTGGGCGAAATAGTACATGAGCAGACGGTTGACGATTTGGAAGCCGGAGGTGGGGTCGGTGACTCGGTGACGGCAGATGATGCTAAGAAAGCGGCTGAGATATTCAATGCCCAGCCTCCGGAGCAGACTGTTCTCGAAGGAGTTGTCCGCCAGGGCTCTGGAGCCGATCACCAGATCCACCCCGCTGGCCTCCATGTGGCAGAGCAGAGCCGGAATCGAGGCGGGCGGGTGCTGGCCATCACTGTCGCAGCGGATGGCGAAACGGTATCCGTGCTCAAAGGCCCAGCGGAATCCGGTCTGCATGGCCCCGGCCACGCCGAGATTCACCGGCAGATCCAGCACCACCGCTCCCGCGTCCCGGGCCACGGCGGAGGTCTTGTCCTCGGAAGCATCATTGATGACCACAATTTTCAGTCCCGGGCAATGGGTTCGGATTTCCGCGAGGAGCGGACCCAGAGCCTCCTCCTCGTTCAGAGCGGGAATCAGCAGGACAGAATTGGAAAATTGGTTCGACATTGCCCCCTTTTTCAGGTTTTCAGCAGGAGGTTGCAAGCGTTTTGCACGCCTTTCTTTCACGTTTGTCCTGTTTATGAACTTTTCTGTCATTACTCCGTCGTATCAATCCGCAGTCTATCTGGACCGCTGCGTTCAGAGCGTGCTGCAGCAGCGGGACGCGGGCGTGGCGCTGGAGTATCTGGTTCTGGACGGCGGCAGTGACGACGGATCACTGGACCTTTTGTCCGGATATGGCCGTGCCATTGACCGGGTGGTGTCCGAGCCGGATCAGGGTCCGGCAGACGCGATTAACAAAGGCTTCGCGCTGGCAGGAGGCGACATCATCGCCTGGCTGAATGCCGATGACGAATACACCCCGGGGGCTCTGGCCCGGGTCGCGGAGGTGATGGCCCGGCATCCCGAGGCACCGTTTTGCTTTGGGCATTGCCCCATTGTCGACGCATCTGGACAGGAAATCCGTAAAGGGGTGACGCGGGTCAAACGGGCCTGCTATCCGGTTTCCTCGCGCTTCATGTTTCAATGCATCAACTACATCTCCCAGCCGGCGATGTTTTTCCGGAAATCCGCGCTTGAAAACGCCGGCCCACTCCGTCTGGATCTCAAGGCGGCATGGGACTACGAGTTTCTGCTGCGTCTCTGGCGGCAGGGCAGGGGTGTCCCCATCCCCGATCCGCCTTTGGCCCGCTTCCGATGGACACCCGGGTCCATCAGCGGTCAGCACTTTCGGCGGCAGTTTGACGAAGAGTATCAGGCAGCCAAAGCTGACGCTGGCGCCTTCAGTCTCCAGACGATTCTCCACTTTGGCGTTAAATGGGGCGTTATCGGCATGTACGCCTTGATGACGCGCGATCCGTCATGAACATCGGCATCAACACCCTCTTTTACATTCCCGGCGAGGTGGGCGGCAGCGAGACCTACCTGCTTGAAATTTTACGTCACTGGAAGAAAACCGGGCGGCCGGAAAAGGTGATCCTTTACACCCAGTTGGAGAACCACACCCTGCTGGAATCCGAATTCGCCGGCGGGGGATGGGCCTGTGAACTGAGTCCGTTCCGGGCCTCCAACCGTGTCGTCCGAATTATAAGAGAGCAGATCGAACTTCCCCTCCGCGTCCGCAAATACCGGCCTGACGTACTTTGGTCGCCCGGATACACGGCCCCGATCATTGCGGGATGTCCCCAGGCCGTGACGCTGCATGATATGCAATACAAACGCTTTCCTGAGGATTTGTCCCTTCTTGCACGGATGGTCACCCATTTGCTGGTTCAAGCCTGTGCCTGGGCCCCCAGAAAAAAAATTATTACCATTTCCGAATCCGCCCGGAAGGATATCCTCCGGTACACCCGGGTAAAATCTCAGCGGATTTCCGTCGTCTCAGAAGCCGCGGACAAAGCGTTCCAACCCGCCAAGTCCGCACATTCTTCCGGCACCCCCTACTTGCTGTGTGTTGCGAACACCTACCCTCATAAAGCGGTCGATGTCCTCGTTTCCGCCTTCGGTCTCCTGGAGAAGAATATCCCGCATGACCTGGTGATCGTCGGGAAACCCCGTAGAGGGGAGTACGCGGTCCAATCGGCGACAAGCCGCCTGGACAACCCTGGCCGGGTAAAGCGTATTTCCGGACTGAGCCGTTCCGAACTGATTTCGTTGTATCAGAGAGCCGAGCTTTTCGTGTTCCCCAGCCGATACGAAGGCTTTGGACTCCCCGTCCTCGAAGCCATGCAATCCGGCGTTCCCGTGCTCACCACCCGACA
>PXDP01000114.1 GCA_003565035.1 PVC group bacterium
CGCATGAACGATCCAGCCGGATCCAGCAAGCTGACCGATTCCAGCGTCAATGCGAATCATGCCCCGGTCACCGACAACGGGACCTTTCAGCTGGGCGTCTCCGGATACGACGGCACGGCCCTCCGTCTCGGCGGCAACGGCAATTTCGCCACTGCGTCATTGGGGATGCCGCAGCCCATGACCGCCTCCCTCTGGATGATGGCCGACGCCTCCCCGGCCCAAGGCAATGGCACCCTGTTCAGTTTTATTGACGGCAACGGAAATCTCCGCGGGCATTTCCGCATGGAAAGCGGCGACACGCGATTGTTTTTTTACTCCAATCATGTCAGCTCCGCAGGAAGATGGGTGTTTGAGAAAGACATTCCCTCGGGCGAATGGATTCATGTGGTGCTGACCTATGACAACAGCAGCACCGCCAACGAGCCTACCGTCTGGATCAACGGGGAACAGGTGGAAACCACCCTGCTGGTTGCGCCTGGCAGCTTCCGTGGCACCAGCACCATGCGGATCGGCAGCGGCACCAGCTCCAGCACCTCCTGGCGAGGCCGAATGGATGAGCTGCGTCTTTATGATCGCATTGTGCCGGCCGAAGATTTGCCGCTTCTGGGCTATCCCGGACCGGTCAATGTGGCCCCCGTCATCGAGGTGACCGATCAAATTACCGGCCCCGGCCAGACCATTCAACTGGGTGCTGCCGTCACCGATGACAGTCTGCCGAACCCACCCGGAGAATTTGAAGTGCTCTGGGTGCAGGAAGGCGGACCCGATGATGCCGAAATCGGTCTCGACACCTTTGCCGACAGCAGTTTCACCTCCGGGCCATTTCCGGCCGTGTATGAACTGCGGTTATTTGCCGACGATGGCGGCGCACAGGTCTCGCGCACCATGCGCGTTCAGTCCGAAGGCGGCGATCCGTTGGCTCCTGAAATCACCGAACAACCGGCAAGTCTCACCGTCACCGAACTCGAGGCGGCCAGCTTTTCGGTCAGTGTAAATGCCAACCCGGCTCCGGAATTCCAGTGGCGCAAAGACGGCACCGACATCCCCGGTGCCACCCAGGCCACCTACACGATGGCCCAAACATCGCTCGGCGATGCGGGGGAGTATACCGTCTATATTTGGAACGAAGAAGGGAATGTCACCTCGGCGGCGGCCACCCTGACGGTCAATCCCATCCCGCCTGAAGCCCCGGTGATCACCCAGCAGCCGCAGTCGCAATCCGCGCTCATCACCCAGACGGTTACGTTTACCGTTGAAGCCACCGGGCATCCCGCCCCTGAATTCCAGTGGCGTAAAGACGGCGTGGACCTCCCCGGGGAAACCTCTACCACCCTCACCCTGACCGATCTGGCCCTGTCTGATAGCGGAGACTATGACGTGGTCGTCAGCAACAGTGTGGACACCGTATTTTCCGATGTGGCGACCCTGACCGTAGCCGAAGGTCCTTCTGCGCCCACGATTCTTACGCAGCCTGAGGGACAGACCGTTATCGAAGGAGAGCCCATCGTGCTCACCGTGGAAGCCACCGGCAATCCCACCCCAACCTACCAGTGGCGCTTTAATGGCAGTCCGATCCCAGGAGCCGATCAGACCACCTTTGACATTGCCAGTGCCGCCCCCGCGGATACCGGAACCTACGATGTAGTCGTCAGCAACACCGAGGGCACGCTCATTTCCGATGCGGCCGCCGTGGAGGTTTTCTATGCGCCAATCATCAGCAGCGCTCCGCAGGCCCTGACCGTAACCGTTGGCGAGCCGGCATCCTTCAGCGTGACCGCCACCGGAAATCCTGCGCCCGCCTATCAATGGTATTTTGATGGGACGCCTCTCGCCGGAGAAACCGGGCCGGTGCTATCCATCCCCGAAACCGCCTTCAGTGATGCGGGCAGCTATCGCGTGGATGTGAGCAACAGTGTGGACACGGTGTCCTCCAATGCCGTCACCCTCACGGTGAATCCGGGCCCGGTCACGATCACTCTGCAGCGTCCGGTCATTCCGGATGTGCTCATCCCCGAAGGCGTAGGACTGGTGCTGGAAACCGAAGTGACAGAAGCTGGCGGCGAATCCGGTCAGTTGACCCTGCTCTGGGAAATGGTCTCCGGCGACGGCACGGTCACCTGGGACAACACCGATCAGGAAAACACCGCCGCCTGGTTCAGCGCGCAGGGCAACTACACCCTGCGACTTACCGCCGACAATGGAGCGCACAGTGAAACGCTCGAACTAAACGTGGGCGTGGTCGATCCGGCCCTTGTATCAGGTTCGGAACCTGAACCCGTTGCTTCTCCGATGAGTACGGTCAGCGTAACCGGTTGGGGCGCCTCCGGGCCCTTTGCCATGCAGTCCTTCAACGCCACCTATGTCGTCGATTTTGCCGATGTGCCGAATCTCGGCACACACTCAAACACCGATGAAAACGGCATGGGCACCTACATTGTCGTCCAGAATGGCGGAACCTATACCTATGCCAGTGGAGCCACCGTCACCTCAAGCGGGTATAACAATTATCGGCGGGTGGGTAACTCCGGCGATGGTCCCGGGACCGATGAAAATGAAGCGTATTCCGGCGGGAAAGCGGTTGGGTTTGGGCGTCAGCAGTCCCCCCTCTTCGGCATTCGCCTGCTGAATAGCACCGGGGAAACCATCGACGCGCTGGAGATGTCCTTCAACGGGGCGCGCGTTCAGGGCGCCAAAACTTTTCCCTTCAGCTACGCCGTCACTCCGGCTACTGTGGAACGTCCCGGCGGTGCAAATGCGGAAAGCGCCGGCCCCCTTTCGGCACAATACAAAGTGCCGCATGCCGCGCTGGATATGGTGGTGACCACGGATCCAACTTTCTCGGCATCCTCGGAACTGAGCAATCTGAACCTGCAACCCGGTGAAACCCTCTGGCTGATCTGGGAAAACCCCAGCACTCAGGATACCCGCGCGGTGCTGGACACCATTCAAATCACCCCGGTCAATCTGGACCAAAACATCGGCCCCTTAGTGAATGCCGGTCCGGGTCAAATCGTCGAGGCAAACACCGAAGTCACCCTCACCGGCACGATGGAGGACGACGGACTTCCCGCTGTTCCCGGCAACGTGACCACGGAATGGCTTCAGCTCGGCGGTCCGTTTGTCTTTCTCAGTGATACGGCAAGTTTGAGTCCCGCCTTCACCCCCGCCGAGGCCGGGACCTATCGGTTCCGCCTCACCGCCTTCGACGGTGAAGTGGCCACCGCCTCGGATGTGACCGTGACCGTGGAGGCGTATGCATCCGACCCCTACGAGGACTGGCTCGCGGACAACGAGGTGGAAGAAGGCGACCAGGAAATCGACGGCGTACTCATCAGCACCCAGTCTCTGTATATCATGGGTGCCTCCAAGAACGAGTCCGGCACTTGGCAGGGGCTTCTCCGTGCGTCGTCTCCGGAGCCGGACGGAAACGGCGGGACGGGACTGCGCTTCACCGCGCGGGCCGGCCGGCGGTATACGCTGGAACGTGCGCTGGATCTGGGTAACCCTCTATGGGAGTCGGTTGGCGAATCCATCGTGGCTGACGAAGACGGCGAGCAGGATTTTCCCGTTTCGATTCCGCAAACCGGACGGGCTTTCTACCGCATCCGGGTGGAACTCATCGTCGAATAAAGAAACCCACTGAAAGCAAGCGGCCTTGATCTCGTCAAAGCCCGGCCAACCCAAGGCCGCGCTC
>PXDP01000234.1 GCA_003565035.1 PVC group bacterium
ATTGTTGATTTCATTCACGGCAATGGAGAAGGCTCCGGAGCCGGTGGCACCCAGACCAATCGATCCGCTAATGGACGCGCCGAAAGCCATGGCATCAATCTGCGATAGATCCTGCGCGATGACATTCACAGCACCACTCACGGCAGAACCGGCGGGGGCATCCGCCAGGCGGGCTTCGAGGGTGTTGTTGATGAGATTCACGGAAGTGGCCCCCGCCGCCGCCATGCTGTAGGAATTTCCAACACCTACGGAAAGCCCCAGTGCGCCGCCCACGGTGATGGCATCGATGCGGGTTTCCGAACGCGCTTCCACCCGCAGGCTTTCCACCTGCAGAGCGGCACCGGTCACCGAAGCTCGGGTCACATTTTCGATGGTGTTTACGGAAACGCCCTGCCCCACGCCGCCGGCGGTACCCACCAATGCCCCTCCCAGCGCCCCCGCAATCCCGCCGCCGTAGGTGCGGATCACCGAACGGTCAGAGGCTTCCACCGTCACCGCGCCGAGACTAGTCAGACTGCCGGAAACCACGAGGGCCAGCACATCATTCCGGATGGTGTTCACCGAAATCGCTCCAGCGCCGGATCCGGCAAACCCGCTGGCAATCCCCACGGAGCCTCCGGCGGCAAAGCCGACGGTGACCGCCAGAAATTCCGCATCCGAGTCCGCATGCACCCGAATTCCCTGCTGCGCCTGGATCTGACTCGACTCGGCCCGGGCCTCGATCCGGTTGACCAGGACATTGTTGGCGATGGAGACCCCGGCCTGTCCGCTAATGCCGAGACCGCCGGCGCCAAAACCGGCTGCGGCACCACCGGCCACCGCACGAATATCTGTCCGGTCGAGTGCTTCGATCAATACCCCGCCAGTCAGGCTCTGGACGCTGCCGCCGATCACCAGCGCCTCAACGGTTTTGACCACTGTATTGATGGAGATCGCACCGGCACCGACCAAGTTCAGACTGCCGACAATCCCGCCTGCGGCACCGGCGGCAAAGCCGATGGAGACGCCGAGAAGCTCACCATCGGAAAGCGCACGAATGTGCACATTGCCGTTAGCGGTGATTTGACTGTCCTCCACCCGGGCGCGCACGGTATGGGTCAGCGTCGTGACGACAACAGAGCCTCCCACCGCCCCCGCGATCCCGCCGCCTGCCCCGCCACCACTGCCAGCACTGGCTCCACCGGCAAAAGCCATCACGCGGCTTTCATCCAGTGCCAGCACATCCAGCCGACCCGAAAGCACCAAGTTACTGTCCGTGATTTCCGCAGCCAAATGCGTATCAATCGCACCGGCCACTGCAGACCCGGCGCCAGCGATTTGAATCCCGCCCACTGCGCCGCCGGAGTTCCCGACAGCAAAACCGATGCCGACTGTGAGGATTTGCGTGTCGGAGAAGCTGCCGACAAATACGTCCCGCACCGCGTCCACGCTGCTGTCACGAATGGCGGCGGTCAAATGACTGGTCACCACGCTGACGGCAATGGAGGCCCCGGCCTGACCGGAAATACCGCCCAATTCTCCGAGCCCGGCAGATGCCGCAATGCCGCCGGCCACAGCCACCACCTGGCTTCGGTCCCGGGTCTCGACACGAAGGTCCGAGCCGTTTGCCGTCACCGTGCTTCCGCCGCGGATTTCAGCCGTCAAATGCTTCACGACCGTATTCGCAGACGCTGCACCGGCCAGAGAAATAGCCACGCCTACTTTGCCGACGGCGCCGGTTCCGGCAAACCCGATCGTGACCGTGACAATATCGCCGGTAGACTCCGCCAGGACCAAAACATCCCCGCCGGTACTGACAACGGAGTTCTCCACCACCGCGTCCAGTGTCGCAGTGATCACATTCGCGGCCAGGGACGCACCCACCGCACCGGCGGCCCCGCCCAAGCCACCGCCGGCGGCGCCGCCCGTGGCACCACCGGCGAAACTGGTGATCCGGGCCGCATGGGTCGCCACGACATTCAGGTCGGCCCCGGCCGTCAGTTGGCTATCTATCACCCGCGCCTGCACATTGTGGCCAATGCCGGCACCCACCATGGAGCCCGCGGCGGAAAGCTGCACTCCGCCCCCCACGCCGCCGGAACCGCCGCCCGCGAAGCCAATGGCCACCGTGACGGCGTTACCGCGGGCCTCCGCGAGCACATCGATGGAGCCGACGGCGGCGACCGTGCTTCCCACGATCTCCGCAGCAACAGCAGAATCAATGGCGCTGATGGCCACCGAGCCGCCGGCCTGTCCGGTTATACCGCCGCCGCCGCCGCCCGCGCCGGAGCCTGCCGCCGCGCCGGCCACCGAAACAACCAGGGATTCGTCCACAGCCAGGACCGACACCGCACCGCCACTTTGAACCTCGGACTGATTGTCAATCCGGGCGGAAACACTCCGGGCAAAGGTATTCACGGTGCCTGCGCCGGCACCGGAAAGCGCAATCCCGCCACCCACCCCGCCTGCTGCGCCGGCCGCAAACCCGATGGAGGCGGTGATGATTTCGCCTGCGGAACGTGCAGAGACCGTCACATCCCCGGCGGAGGTCACCCGGGCATTGCCGATTTCGGCACGGACCGATCCTCCGACGGTGTTCACCCCGACCGATGCGCCGATGGCTCCGGAAACACCGCCCACCGAACCGGCCGCGCCGCCGCCGGACGCGCGCCCGGTGAAATTGTAAATGTTCGCGGCATCCTCCGCAGTCACAGACACCTCACCCGTCACCGTCTGGGTGCCGCCATCGATCCGGGCGGAAATCGAGTTCGCAATCGTGCTGACCGCGACCGAACCTCCGGCGGAAACCTGCACCCCGCCGCCCGCGCCGCCGCCGCCGCCCGCACCGAAACCGATGGCCACGGTAATGATTTGGGCGGAGGACTCGGTGCGCACGGTCAAATCCCGCGTGTTGAGAACCTGTGAATTCAGAATGGCCGCGTCCAGCGTATTCGCGATGACGTTGTTTGCCACGGAGGCCCCCGCCTGCCCCGTCACCGCGCCGCCTGCGGTGCCCCCGGCACCGGATACAGCCACGGCACCGGCTACGGAAATCACCTGGGTGCGGTCAGAGGTTTCCACCAACAGATCATGTCCCTGTGTTTCGACGAGACTGCCGTTACGGATCTGTGCGACCACGGTTTTGGTGACGGTATTAATGGAACCCGCTCCCGAACCGGAGAGGGCGACTCCGCCGCCCACGCCGCCGGACCCGCCGCCCGCAAAACCGATGGACGCGGTGATAATTTCCCCGGAAGCCTCAGCGCGGACCCGGACATCCCCCTGCGCCAAAATCGTTGACTGGTCGACAATCGCCTCCACGTCGCCGGCGATCACATTCACGCCCACGGATGCGCCAACAGCTACGGAGACACCTCCGCCCGCTCCGCCCGCACCGCCACCGGTGGCAGAACCGGTAAAGGTGTACACGCCGGCGCGGTTCAGAGCCTCTACGGTGACCGGGCCGGCGGCGGTCAGGGTGCTGTCCAGCACTGTCGCCCTCACGGTCTGGGCAATGGAACCGGAAGCTCCGGAGCCGACCACCGAAACATTCACCCCGCCACCCGCGCCGCCGGAGCCGCCCACGCCAAAGCCCACCGCCGCCGTGATGGTGTTTCCGCGGGCATCCGCACGCACCAGCAGCGCCGCGCCACTCTCGATATCACTGTTCACCACCCGGGCCTGCACCGTGGACACGATGCTGCTCACCGCCATCGAAGCCCCTGCCTGCACGGCCACGCCCCCGCCAGTGCCGCCGGCACCGGAGACGGAAGCGTTGCCCGCTCCGGCCACAATCAGACCCTGGTCATCCACCAGCACGGTCACCGCACCCCCGCTGACCACCAGGCTGTCCGCGATCTCCGCCAGCACGTTGCGGGCGAAAATATTCACACTGGCCGCCCCGGAGCCGGCAACCGCGACACCACCGCCCGCTCCAAACGCGGCCCCCACGCCAAAGGCGATGGCTGCGGCAATGATCTCCCCACGGGAGAGTGCCTCGACGTTGACCGCCCCGGTGATTTCCAACTCGGCATCCTGAACCCGGGCCGTCACTGACCCGGCAACCACATTAACACTCAGGCTGGCGCCAAAGCCGACCGACACACCGCCGCCCGCACCAAAGGACCCGGCGCCCGTTGCCCCGCCGGTCAGACTGGCAACAGTACCCCGGTCATCCGCGCGCACCAGCACCGAAGCGGCCATGACCCTGCCGGAGGTGATCAGCGCCTCCAAGGTTTTTGCGAGGGTGGTGGAGGCAAACGCGGCGGCGATGCCCACGGCTTTGCCACCGCCTGCTCCCACCGCAAGCGCACCCGATCCGGCAATGACAAAGCTGCCCGCATAACTTTCAGATTCAGCGACCACGGTGAGGTCTCCGCCCACCGTGACATTCTCCGCTCCCAGAACCGAGCGGACGGTGCTGGCCACCACCGTGATGCCGGCAGACGCGCCGGCCGCACCCACGCCCCCGCCCACCGAACCGCCGGCACCGGTTCCGGCGGCAGCGCCGGCACTGGTGCCCACCACGGTCAAATCACGGGCCCGCAGGGTCAGCGCCCCGCCAACCTCCAGGCTGCCGCGCCGCACCTCCACCGCCCAGCGGGCCGCTAAGACGTTGAGGGAACCCGACCCCGCACCGGTGAGGCTGACACCGCCCCCTGCGCCGATGGAAATCCCGATGGACAAGCCGCCACTCCGCGCATAGATCACCGTCAAACCCTCCGCCAGCAGGGTGGCGTCCCCCCCGATGTCCAGACGCGAATCCTCCACAATCACGTCCACAAGATTCACCACGAGGTTGATAGCCAAGGCCACGCCGATGGAGGTTGTGGAACCGGCGCCACCGCCCGCAGCGGCAAAGGCCATGCCACCGGCATCGTTGTAAATGAAAGAGAGATCGCGGGCATGCAGGGTGAGTGCGCCGGGTGCAGTAAGCACGCTGTCTCCGCGGACGACCGCCTGAAGGGTTTTAGCGGCCACGGTAAGTCCCACAGCGCCCCCGGCGGCGAAGCCTTTGCCGCCGCCGCCACCGCCCGCCAGTGCTCCGGCCCCGGCAATCACGGTGGAAACGTGCACCGCCGTGGAGTCGGCGGTGATGATGAGATCACGGCCGGATGCCAGGAAGGCATTGTCCACCACCGCGCGGGTGCGGGTAAGGACGATGTTGACATTGAGGGCCGGTCCCACGGCACCGGCAGCACCGCCGCCGGAACCTCCGACCCCGGTCCCGGCCACCGCGCCGGCCAGGCCGGTCAGCACCGTCAGGTCTTTGGCGGTTACGCGGATATCATGCCCGGCCTGAGAGACCAGACGGCTGCGGGGACCCACCCGTGCTTCGGTCAGCCCGGCGGAGGTGTTGAAGCTGAAGGACCCGGCCACGGCTTTTCCGGCGCCGCCAGCGGCATTGATGGCCAGGGAAAGCGCTCCGGCGGCGGTGATGGAGGTCATGACCGTTGCGGCTTCCGCCTGCACGTAAATGGTGGCGCCGCTCAGCAGTTCCACCTCCCGGGTGTGGGCCTGCACGCGGTTCAGATTGGTGTTGATGGCCACCGCCCCGCCCACGGCGACGGCCAGAGATCCGGAGCCGGCCCCGCTGATAGAGGTGATGGTGGAGCGGTTCGAAGCTTCGATGCGGGCATCCGCATTCGCCTGCAGGCGGGAGGCGGACAGCAGCTGGTGGGCGCCGCCGCCAGTGCCGTTCAGGGAAATCGGAATTACGACAGGAATCTCGGCCAGCGCATCGGCGCGGCTGGCGGCCAGGCGAACCCTGCGGGCATCCACCACAATCACAAAATACATATCGCCGGACACCAGTCCATGGATCGGTGCGTCTTCCCCGGCCTGGTAGGTGACAAGCTGTCCGCTGCGCCAGCCGTGTTCATACCCGAGGTCAATCAGATTGTCCGCCGCATCCACGGCCTCGCCCGGCACGAAGACCGACAGGAGTTCATGCCGGTCGCCGCGCAGGGCGTTCCCGAGGCTGAGTGCGGTTCCGGCCAGAGCATCGGCCCGGGTGGCGGCCAGCCGCAGGGTGTGGGCATCCTCCACAATCACATAGTAGGTGCCGCCGGGCTGCAGACCGGAAAGCGGGCTGCCGTCGGTGCCGGGCTGATACTGCACCGCCTGGGCGTGCGCGAATCCGTGCGGGTCCCGGAAACTGATGGCACCGGTCGCGGCATCCAAATCCGTCTGCTGATCGGGGATGGGGGTGAGGCTGTGCCCCAGACCGCTGGAAACGCCGAGGGAAATCAGGTTGGTACCGCGCAGGGCATCCGCACGGGTGGGGGCGAGGCGGAAACTGCCGTCTTCCTGACGGACCAAATAATAGCGCTCCCCGGAAGTCAGGCCGGCGATTGCGGACTGACCGCCGCGGTCGTACAGCACCGCCTGCCCGGTGGTCCAGGCGGACGCGGAGGGGAGCCGCAGCGTATTCAGGTCGGCGTTCACCGCCTCTGCGGCATCAAACACCGGAGTCACAATCACGGTCCCGGCGCCGAGGGGCAGCAGGAACCGGTGCAGACTGCCCTCGGTCTCGGTCAGGTCAACATCAATCCAGACCCCGTCGAGGAAATCCTCTTCACTGGCGGCGAGGCGGATTTGGTTGGCATTCACCACCGAGACCCAGAGTTCCTGGCCCAGGCTGAGTCCGCCGACAGGCTGCAGGGGTTCCAAACTGGTTTCATCGAATTCCGGGGAATAGACCACGGTCTGACCATTCTGAAGTCCGTGGCTGTCCAGGGTGATGAGGCTGACGCCATCGACCATGGCAAGGGCAGGGTCGAAGAAAATTGGGGCCTGGAAGACGATGGGGTTGGGATCGGCCGGGTTGGCATCCTCCGGTGTCGCCGCGAGCTGAATGCCGGAGGGACCGACCACAATCGCGTAATAAATCGCGCCGTCCGTAATCCCGGGAACCACGGTCCCGGGGAGAAGAGTTACGCGGACCGGCTGTCCCGCAGAAAAGCCGTGGTCCGCACCCAGATCGATCGTATTGGCAAAGTCATTGAGGTCGATCTGCACTTCGGCGGCCGGGACGAAGTGATGCAGGAAACCGGTTGCACCGGTGGCATCGAGGGCGAGGAGGCCCTCCCCTTCCGGATCCAGGGCCGCTTCGCGGTCGGCGGTGAGCTGAATGCGGCGGGCATCGACCCGGACGACATAATAAACCCCGCCATCCACGAGTCCGCCGATGGGCTGACCGCCGCCGCTGCGGTACTGCACCGGCTGCCCGGAGAGCCAGCCGTGCTCAAATCCGAAATCGAGAATGTTTTCTTCGCTGTCGAGCGGCAGGGAGGGATTGAAGAGCCGGGCCCGGGTGTCCAGTCCACCACCGGCCACCGCTTCGACATTCTGGGCGGTGACGTTTGCGGAAACCGATCCGCCGAGTGCAAAGCCCGCCGCCAGGGCCCCACCGAGATTCACCGAGGCAATATCGGCCGTGGATTCCGCCAGCAGTTCGATGTTGCCGCTGTGGCTGATGCCCTCCGAGGCCTCAAGGGAAGCGCGGACAGTGGTGGCGATGTTGTTACTGGAAATGGCCGCGCCGATACTGGCCTTGCCGGATCCGGTCAAGCCGCCGCCGATGGCGAAAATCGTGCCGCCGTCGGAGGCGCGCACCCGGAAACGTCCGTGACTTTGCACCAGACTGCCATCCCGCACCTCCGCCTCCATGCGGCTGAGAATCATAATGAAGGTCACCGATCCCCCCAGCGCGTAAACCGACGCACCGACCCCGCCCAGGCTGAGCGAGCGAATCCCCGAGTTGGACTGCGCCTGCACATCCACCTCACCGCTGACCGTCTCCAGGGTGGAGGCAGAGACGACGGCCTGCACCTGGTTGAGAATATTGCTGGTGGACACCGCCGCGCCCACGGCGGTTTTGCCGGAGAATGCGAGCCCGCCCGCCAGAGCGTTGATATTGCCGAGCACCTCATCGCCAACATCCAGGATCTCCATGTCCACACCGGGTACCACAAAAAGATCAGCCAGGGAGGGCGGCAGCTCCCGGGCCCGCACGGAGAGGTTCCCCTGGGCCGTCAGCACCGAACCATCCTCCACCCGGGCCTGGGTACGGTTGCGCAGCAGATTGAGCGAGACCGAGCCTCCCAGCGAAAAGGCCCCGGCACCGGTGCCGCCCATGGCCACGCTGTTCACCATCGACCGCGAAGTGGCCTCGATTTCCATACTCCCCGCAACTGCGGTCAGCCGGGACCCTCTGACCTCGGCCAGGGTCTCATTGCTCAGATCGTTGGTGGCCACCGCCGCGCCGATCGCGGTCTTGCCCGCCCCGGTGATTCCGCCGGATCCGGCATTGATGGTGTTGCGGTCCCCGGAAAGGACCTGAACCCCGCCCTCGGCGGTGATCCGGCTGTCCAGCACCCGCGCCCGGGCGTTATTCTGAAGCAAATTCAGAGAAATCGATCCGGCCAGTGCGGTGGCCTTGGACCCGGAGACCCCCAGGGAAAGGGTATTGATCGAACCGACCGCCTGTGTCTCCACCCGGAAACTGCCCGCCGTCCGGAGTTCGGAATCCGAAACCCGCGCCTCGGTGTCGTTGTTCAGCAGATTAAACGCCACAGCCGCCCCGAACCCGACGGTTGCTCCGCCGCCCACGCCGCCGCTGAACGACCAGATGGTGGCGCCATCATCCCCAAGCACGCTGATCCCGCCGCCGGAAAGTCCGGTGCCGGGTCGCTCCACGTTCTCCAGCACCGCCTCGGTCCGGTTGATCGTGGTGTTGATGGAAACGGTTCCGGCGCCGCCCACCGATTTGGATGCGCCAATCGATCCGGCTACCGCAATAATGGAGGAGCTGTTGTCCGCATGCACCGTGAGGGCTCCGCCGTGGTTCACGGACAGAGGAAGATCCGTTCCCAGGAGCAGTGCGCGGGTGTTGCTGGCAATATTGTTTACGGCCACGGCGCTGCCCAGACCCACTTTGCCGCCAAAGGCGGCGGCACCGGCAACCGAAACGATGAGAGATCGGTCATACGCCATCACCGTCAGCGCACCGCCGGCCTGCACGGAACCGTCCTGCAGCAGAGCCTCGGTGTTGTTAAAGATCATGGTAATCGAGACGGACCCGGCCAGGGCCACCCCGGAGGCACCACTGGCACCGGCTCCACCGGCCGAAACAGCAGTCAATTCCCCGGTGCGGCGGCTCTTCACCTTGAGCGACTGCTGAATGATCAGTCCGGCATCCACGATCCTCGCCCGGGTCTCACCTTCCAGGAAGTTGAAGCTGAACGATCCCGCCAATCCCACCGAGGTTTTCCCGGCGGTGACAATGGCGGCGGATCCGGAAGCGGAAATCAGATCGGTGTCATTATGGGCTTCGACCAGCAGATCGCCCGCCATGATCGTGAAGGGTCCGTGAATTTCCGCAATCGCGCTGTCGATGATGATATTCAGGGAAACATCGCCGGAAATCCCCACCCCGGCCTTGCCCTGCTTGGTGCTGTCGCCGATACTGGTATCGCCGCTTTCACCAAACAAATTTGGAAGCGAAATTCCGTCCAGGGGATCGTCGGTGGAATCCCCGATGCCCTTGCCGGAGTTTGGCGGTTTATTTGCCGCCGGGGGCGAAAGTTTCGCCGCCGCCAGAGAGAATGCGTACAGTTTGCCGTCCAGACGGGCCGCATGGGTAAAGTCGCCCTCAACCGCGAGGGTGCCGGGGAGCGCGGTGCCTCCGTCAAGGAAACCCAGGAGGGTCTCGGCGGTGCGGGCCACGATGTTGATGCTGATCGTCACGCCGAAGCCGAGGCTGTTCCCCAACAGGACCGATCCGGCCAGATTGATCATCAGCGTATCATCCCGCGAGACGATATTCAGCCGTCCGGCGGTAAACACCACACCGTCGGAAATCCGGACCCGGGTCTCGCTGTCCTGCAGCGCGAAGGTGAAGGTTCCGGAAACACCAAACTGTCCGGCCCGGCCGCCGGCCTGCCCCAGCACCAGAATGAAATTCCGGGTTTGGGCTCTGATGTCGATGCCGCCCTGCGGTCCAGCGAAAATCTGTACCCCCCGTCCGATCAGCACTTCGGTGCGCTGGCTGAGCACGAACACATTAAAAGCGCCCCCCACGCCGCCTTTGCCGCTCCTCGAGCCAAAGGGGTTCAGGATCGCCCACGGATCCTTCTTCTTGAACAAATTCTTTACGCCGCCGATATCCAGGCGGAAGATTCCGGCCATATACGTGCCGACATGGCGGGTGTCCGCCTCAATCAGAACCGACTGCTCGGCGGTTCGCAAAGCGGACAACTGATTCAGCAGCACGCCATCCTCAAGAATCACCCGGTTTTCATTCAAATGCACGACGACGCTGACCGAACCGGCCACACCGACCGTATCGGCCTCGGCACTACTGCTGGCCCAGGAATTCAGAAGCGCGGATTTGTAGTCGATGAGGCTGAAAAGACCACTGACCAGCTCCCCGAACTTGAATCCGTCGAGCTGTCCAATCAGCTTCCGGAAGCCTGGCGCAATGGGCTCATCTTTTTCGGATCGGAGACTGAGCAACTGGCCGGCATCCAGCTCCGCACCGCTGCGGACCACGGTAAGCACACCGTTCTGAACGAAGGTCACCCCGGTGGCCACCGCCGCCGCACCGGGCTTTTTACCGCCCTCAGGCCGCTGTATCCCGGATGTCACGATGTTATTAAAGCGATTTTCATGGTGGCTGAGCACATTCAGATTGTTCGCAGACTGCAAACGGGCGTTGGAGCCAATCTCAACCACGGTACTGTTTTCAGCATACAGGAAGGTGAACGATCCGGTGAGACTGAAGGGCATCGTCTTCGCACTCAGGACTTCCGGGGGGGCCACCTCAGGTTTTTTGGTTTTGGAAAAAAACTGGACAACCTTGTCTGTAATGTTTTTGATGGTTCCGTAAGCAGAGTGAATTTGTGTTTTGAGGCCGACGAACTGCGCGGTGGCAAACTCACCTTTGGTGAACACATCGGTCTTGTCGGGATCGTTTTTCACATCGGAGGCCCCCTTACTGGCCTGAGCTGAAACCATCCGCGCGATCACATTCACGCCGTTCTGTTCAAAACGGGGATTCAAACTGTGCGCGGTGCCGGTGGCGGCCAGGCCATCCAGCTCAATCGGCACCGCCAACTCGGCCGCATCCGGATTTTCCGCCAGACGAAGGGTATGACTGTCGAGCACCACGGCGAAATACAGGTCGCCGGGGCGAAGGCCGCGCAGGGCGGTTTCCCCGTCACTGCGGTATTCCAGGGCATCGCCCGTCACCAGTCCGTGCGGTGCGGCAAAGTGAAGGGTGTCGTTCTCGGAGTTCACCCCGGTCTGGGAATCAAACACCAGCTTCCGGCCGCTGAAAACCAGCGCATGGACCCCTTCCGCCGCGAGGGTGACCAGACTGTGGATGGCATCGCTGTCCGGGGGAATCGCCAGCGACAGCAGCACCGGCTCCTCGGCGGTGGCCTCCTCCAGGGTTTCGCTGAGTCCAATCGTCAATTCATCGATGACGACCACAAAATAGGTCTGTCCAGCCGTCAAACCCACGAGAGACTCGGCCGGCAGATCCACCCCGTAGACCACCGCCCGGCCGGTGCCCAGATTGTGCGGGGTGGCAAATGTCAGAGTATTTGCGGTGGTATCGATCACCGTACCGACCGCCGCAAACGTGAGTTCGGGCTGCAAATCGATCACCGTGGCCGAGAACAGGGCTTCCTCGGCGGTGTCCGCGAGGCGGATGTGGTTCGCATCCACCACCACAACATAGTAGGTGGTCCCGTCCTCGAGCCCGGAGATGGCCTGGCCGCCCAGGGTGTTGTAAAGCAGTGCCTGGCCGGTGGAGAACCCGTGCGGGTCGGCGAAGGAAATCCAGTTGCGGTCGTTGTCCACATCCGCCCGGGGATCAAACGACACCGCACCAAGCTGGTGGGTGGCCCCGGTGGCGCTGCCCCAGTTCAGATCCAGCGCAAAAAAAGCATCCAGAAGCTGCACGGTGTAGGCATCGACCACACGCACATAGTATTCCCGGCTGCGGGCCAGTCCGCCGACCGTATCCAGCGACGGGGAGAAGTACCGGACCACCTGACCGTTCTCCAGTCCGTGCGGCTGGGAGAAGATAATGGTGTTTGCATCGGCATCGACATCCGCCTGGCCGTCAAATTCAATCAGCTCCTGCAGGCGGAAAAAATGAGATCCCGTTGCCTGGCTGTTGTCAAGGCTCAGCACCGGCGCAAGGGAAAGCCGGAACTGATCCTCATTATCCCGCATGACATAATAGACTTCTCCGTCCTCCAGTCCGCCGATGGGACTGCCGTCCCCGGCGCGGTAAATCAGCTGCTGCCCCTGGGTGAAGCCGTGCCCGGCAATCTCGATCACACTGGACCCCGCCGCCAAATTCGTCAGCGGGTTGATCACCGTGCGGACCTCCGCCCCCGCCGCAGACAGGAACCCGTCCACCTCCACCCGCACATCCGCATCCGACAGGCTGATGCTCAGGGTCATGGCTCCGATGCCGTCTTTGTACATCCCGCCTTCCGCCGAAGCCTTGGAGGCGATCTCACCCTCCGCCATCACAAACAAATTCCCCCCGGCAATCAGACTCGCCCCGTGCAGGACCCGCACCACCGACTGCTGATCCGCATGGGTGATCGCAAAGGACACCGCGAAATCTACAGGGTTTTGAGGCTGCTGATTGAGATTTTTGGCGGTGCGGCTGGTCATGTCAGCGATAGTTTCCGCATGACTGCCCACACGCAAATCCCCGCCACTCTGGA
The DNA here is from genome assembly GCA_003565035.1 of PVC group bacterium. GTDB lineage: Bacteria > Verrucomicrobiota > Kiritimatiellia > SS1-B-03-39 > UBA6053 > PXAS01. The sequence goes on from PXDP01000234.1 coordinate 12,732, forward strand.
GCAGAACCCCGCTGCCAATCTCCACCGTGGCCCGCGTGAAGGCATGGCTGAAGCCAAAGCTGAACAGATTACTCACCGCTTTTGCAGTCGCGTCAGAAACCGCATGAGCCTGAATCGTCAGGCGGTTCCCGGCCACAATCTGGCTGTTGCCGGACACGGTAATGTCCGCTCCGGAGCGCTTAATCATCACCATCATGGGGATTTGAACGTTATCCTGGAGCAGATTAGCCAGCCGGGTCAAAATCTGATCCTCAACAAAATCCGGGAGTCCCTCCACCAGATTCCGGTCCCCGGCATCGGCGAGGATCTCCACATTGCGCCCCCGAATCTCCACATCCGCAAGCTCAATGCCCACCTGAGTGATCGCCCCGCCCGCCCGGATCAGAATATTATTCACGATATTCTCCGCCCGGAGCACAACATCCCCGGAGGCAAAGTCCCCCGTACCGACCGCATCCGCCAGCAGCTTGCTGCCGGACCGGAGTTCTATCCCCGGCGCTTCCAGAGTCAGCGAACCCGAAGCGCCAACGGACACCCCGTTCACCAGATCGGTGCCGACAATGTCGCGGGTGGAGATTATCGTATTTTCATGCACCACAATCTGCGTGGCCGACAAAAACACACCGGTCAGCCGGTCGCCGCCAATATCGCCCTCGACCTCAATGGAGCCATTCGCGGACACCGTGAGGGAATGACCGCCGCTGCCGCCGCCGCCCTGAATCCGCCCGGAGGAGGTCACCGTCACATCCCCGCCCACATTCAGAGTCACGGCCCCGTTCACCACCACGGTGTCGCTGTAGGACACCGATCCGGGCAGCGTCGTGTTGCCGCTCAAAAATGTCGTATTTCCGGACCCCACAATGTGCAGACCCGCGTCGTTCTCTCCATAGACATCCGCGTATTGCTGCACCCCGCCCCCGGTGGGAGCCATCAGCGTCAGGGTTGTGCGCAGCCACACCGGTTGCGCGGAATCCGGGTTCCCGATGGTGAAACGGTGCGCGCTTTCCGCATCGCCGAGAACCACCCCTGCATAGTGCTGCCAACTGTCCAGCAGGGCCTGATCCAGCACCACATCCCCCTCAGCGCCGTCACCTATGCAAATCCGCAGCGTTGGATCGGAAAAACGAATGGATAAAACCTGAGTTTCCGGGTCCAGCTCGGCCGCCATACCCATCTCCCCGGGCAAGCCCTCCTCATCCAGATTGGCGTCAAGAGGGACCGCACCGTGAATCTCCGGAAACAAATCCTGGAATTCTTCGCCCGCCTCAAAGGGCATATTCCCCTGCAAATCGGCAAAAGAACCCTCAATTTCTTCGGAAAAAGCTTCATCGGACACATGCACAACCTCCTGAATACAGACAGATCCGGCAAATCCGGTCATATCCGCATTCAGCATGATCCGGGGCTCCAAGGCCTCGAGATCAAATCCTGGAGGAGTGATTTCGCGTTTCAATAGTTTTTTTTTAAAAGGTTTTAAAATGGTTTCGCACAATACGCCATACCTTTAACCTATTGCAACCTGAAAAAACTATTTTCAGCAAACGACGTCTGTAGAGCGTACATAAATGTTACAGACAACGCTTTAATCAAAGCCGTATGGGTTTTCCGATGATCGGAAAAGCGTGAGCGGGCTTTTCCGATGATCGGAAAAGCGGATCGGAAGCGGATCAGGGGATGTCTTCGACGATCACCCCCCGCCAGAAACGCGGGGAGGTGGGGATGGGGGTGATTTCCCAGGTGAGGGAGTCACCGGTGCCGGGCTGTGTGGTCGGTTCCGCTGTCCAGACTTGCGGATCTGCGGCCAGGTTCTGGGTGTATTCCAGTCCGTAGGTATATCCAGGCGTGGAGATTTCCTGCACCAGGGTGACGGTGGTTCCACTCACGGAAATGGAGTCGATGGCGAAAGGCACCAAAGCTTGCCCCGCCTCAATTTCCTGTGAAACCACCGGACTGAAAACGTCGTCGCGTTCGGCAACCGCCTGTACGGTGACAGAACCCGTCACCGTGAACGCTACCGTGTAGGCCTGCCGGGTGGCGGAGGCACGCGGGTCACTGCCGTCGGTCGTGTACCAAATCGTATCGCCCGCAGATTGCGTGAGGGTCACCTCCACTGGATTCGACGGGTCGTCTGTGGCATCAATTTCTGGAGCGGGAATCGCATCTACCCCGGCGATGAGCACGGTGCCATCCTCAAGAACCACCAGGCCATGGGCTTCGTCCTCGGAGCCCCCCTCAAACCCGATGATCGACTCCTGCGAAAGTGTTCCCTGATCGTCCAGCACCAGCAGGGTTCGCTCCACGCCGCCTATGACCCAGGTGTTCGCACCTGTTGCAGCCACTGAGCGGTAATCGGTGCCATTTCCTGTCAGGACGGTAAAGGTTGCGCCATTATCGGTTGAGCGGACGAGGGTGCCCTTTTCACCCACGGCCAGCACATTGCCTGCTCCGTCAGAGGCGACGGCGGTGTAGCTTCCATCGGTTTCGGTGTCCGTCCAATTTAAGCCGTCATCCGTCGACCACCAGATCCCGCCGGTGCCGGCGGCGACCCAGGTGTTCGCGCTCACCCAGGTGACGGCGGACAAAACGATGGGATCATCCAGAACTTGTGACCAGGCCAGCGCATCCGTGGAGCGCAGGATGCCTCCGTCCCCCACGGCGATCCAGGTGCTGGTCGCCGAAGTGGCCAAGCCCCTCACATCGCCGAATAAACCATCCGATGCCGGTGTTTTCGGAGTCCAGGTTGTTGGATTGGCGGACAGGTCCGCAGTGTAAAGCAGGCTGTCTGTGCCTCCGACGACCACCTGGCTTCCGTTTGAGGCAATGGCATGGAGATCCACGGAGGGATCACTGGTTTCGGCCCGCAGGTCAAAACTCAACGTAAAGCCCTGCCAATTATTCTCCGAAAAGAGCACTTCGGCATCTTTGGTGATGGCCACGATGCCCTGAGGGATTGTCGTCACCGCGCG
>PXDP01000450.1 GCA_003565035.1 PVC group bacterium
CACCCAACGTTTCGGCGGTGTAGCTCAGCTGGCAGAGCAGAGGAATCATAATCCTCGTGTCGGGGGTTCAAGTCCCTCCACCGCCACCATCTTCAAGCCCCTCTTCGGAGGGGCTTTTTTTCTTTATGTCTTCGCCCGGAGGCTTCTTTATTCAAAAAGGGCCCGGCGAAGGCCTTGGACCGGTGTCTGGGTATCGGGGTCCCAGTAGCGGAAGTTTTGATTCCAGTCCCACAGCGTCCATGGGATGTCCCATTGATCCATCAGGCGTCGCATTTCCCGGTGGTAACGAATTCTGGAAGCGGGATCCGCCCATTTTACGCTGCCCCATTCGCCGAGATGAATCGGATATCCATGATGATCGGACCAGTCCCGTGCCCAGCGCAAAAGGCCGGTCAAATTTTCCACACTGCTGGGGTTCAATTCGGCGGGCAGCTCGTTGTGGGCCCGGATCCAGGCGGTGATCCAGGGGTGCGCGCGCACGGCCTCTCCGTCAGGCGTTAACGGATGATCCGGCGGCCCGGGAAACCGGATGCCGGTGGTGGCGTTCAGGGGATGGGTCCAGCTTGCGCCCTGATGGGTGAAGAGAAAAGGCTCATAATGATGCACCGACACGACCAGGTTATCATCGGGCGGCAGGCGCAGGCGGCGCAGCTCTTCAATGTGCTGGTAATGGCCGGGGCCGACAAACAGGGTCCGGTCCGGCACCAGAGCGCGGAGAACAGGTATGAGACGCGCATAGATGCGGTTCATGGTAAAGGTGTCCGCGCGCCCGTGCGGTTCGTTCATGATTTCAAAGGCGATGGTCCCGGGGATGTCTGCATATCGGAGAGCAATCTGTCGCCACACATGTTCCAAGTTGTCCTCGTGCCTGTCCGGAGCCTCCATGAAAGCATCATAGTGATGCCAATTCAGCAACACGGCCAGATTGTGGTCCACCGCCATGTGCACCAGACGGTCGACACGCTCAAAAAAGGCTTCCGCGACACGCCGTTCCGGAGCGGGCCCCACATGATGGTGCCACGCCACGGGGATGCGGACGTGATCGAAGCCTTCTGATCGAATGGCCTCGAAGTCTGAGGCACCGTAGGCTCCGCCCCAATCCTCCGTTGGCGGCGCTTCCAGATAATTGCCGAGATTTACGCCACGGCGAAAGGCCTGAACCGCCACATGAGCGGGGGAGGGCGTATCCCGTCGCGGCAACATGGGGCGGGAGCCGGGCGGAGGCACGGCGCGGGCCTGAAACCGAATGGTAATGGGTTGACCGGCGGTGAGGGGGATTCGCTGCTCCAGACGGGCACCCGGCGGGATTTGCACGTGCCGTTTCGTTTCGTGCCCGAACGGCGTGGATTGCGATGTGTGGCCGTCCCGGTTTTGCCAGGACCAGTTGCCCAGGGTCCCGTCCGGATTGGTTTGCAGCCGTCCATTGATGAGGGTGGTGCCTTCGGCTTCAACTTCGGCAATGAACACCGGACCTTGAAAGGTCTGCCCGGATTCAGTCTCGACGGGCGGGGCCTCAAACGAAAGGGTGGCCCAGCCGTCGGCGGTCGGGACCAGGCGGAACCCCAGCGGAGTCCAGCCGTAGGCATGGACAGGTGCGCCCCCAAACCAGCGGACGGCAAGTGTTTCGTCTTCTGTTTCCGAGTCATCCGGCACCAGCCAGCCGCGTCCCCAGAGCGGTCCGACACCGCGCAGGACGCCTGCCGATGCCTCGGCGCGCACCGAGAACCTTACCGATTGCGCCGGCCAGAGACCTTCTTCCTCGCCGGTGGCATATCCGGCGAACAGGAGGAGGCTCACCCAAAGCGCATGGAGGGCTCTGCGATTTTTTTTGCGCAATTCACCCCGTGGCTCTACAAAAATCATAAGTGGTTTCCTGTATGCGAGCGACGGAATGTTGGGTGGCGGTGTTTAAAAGCGATATTCCACATAAAGACGGGCGTGACGTTCGTCGTAGTTTTGAGACCACACCCCACCGGATTCAGCGATCAGGCTGAAACCGTTGCCCTGCACCCACCCCAGTTCAACGAGCAGGCTTCCGAAGGATGTGCTTTCAGAATCCCAGCCGGTGCCGGCATTGGCTCCGTAGTAAAAGGATTGGCCTGCGGGAAATTGGCGATACCAAGGGGAATGCCGCCAGTGGATACCGACTTGACCGGAAAAGAACGTATCATCGGGTGTCCAGTACAGCAGGTTGTCCCGGAGGGTATCATACATGAATCCGTTGGCCCATACCTTGAGGGTGTGCGGAAAGAAGAGGAGCGTCCAGTTTGCATCCAGCACCGCTTCATATGCGGTGTTCCGGTTGAAGGTGTCCTCGATCAGCCCGCGCGTGGTGGGGGGCAGGGTGGTTCTCCGGTCCAGCGCGCCGCCCAGCGTTCCGGCGGGGGGCGGCTCTAAAGCAGTGCGGCTGTCCGAGGCGAAATCCTCTAATTCCAGGGCTCGTCCAGGGAGCGCCGCATCCAGGGACGGACGTCCAGTGTTCACGACACGGGCTTGTCCGAACAATTCCAGCCGGGTGACGGGCTGCCACTGACCGTACACCCCGAGCCATGTGCGGGGCAGCGAGTCGTTCATCGTGTAGAAGTTATCCCGGACAATTTCGCGACCGGCAATCACAGCGGCTTTCCATCCCGCCAGTCCGCGATAGCCCAAATCCATCTCGGCATGCCAGGTGGTGCCCGCCATCCCATCGTCCACCAATTTAATTTCGCCCCGTGTTTCCACGCCGCTGTGAAATTGCTGGGTGGCATGCAGGCGAACTTCATTGGCACGCATCGTCCGGTCTGACTCCGGGGCATCATCAAAGGTCCACTCAAGCCATCTGCCGCCGGCACCCACCTGCAAACCATCGGGACCGCGGGGGAAAAGCACGCCGGCTTCGACCGATTCCTCCCGGATGTCCACTGCGCCATCGCGTCCGCGCCGCTGATCGAAACCCACTTCGCCGTAGGTTCCCCATGCCGTGCGCCGTTCGGCCGCCCTCAGAGAGGCGTGTGCCTGCGCATCATAAGGAAATGCAGCCGTAATCGAACGAAATTCATTTTCGGCCGTTCGACTCAAATCCCGAATGAAATAGCTGTCCGCACGTTCGATGCGCGCCTCCCGCTCTCCCGGTTGCAGCGTCAGCCACTCAGTGTAGGATTGCGCCGCTTTGCGATGGCGGCCCAACACCATGCTGCGCTTGGCCTGATATTCATGCAACAGCGCTTCGTCGTGCGGGTAATCTGTGATCAATAGGCGATACTCGGCCCAGGCCGCCTGATGCCGGTGCATCCACAGATGGATTCGAGCCAGCAGCAGTCGGGGTTCGACAGCCATTGGACGTCGGCGCTGCAGGGTGCGTAATTGGTTTTTGGCTTCTTCGTGTTCGCCCATCCGGATATGGACGACGGCTGCACGCTCGGAGACTCTCAGATCCTGGGGCCATTCGCGATGCGCACGGCCGAGTAACTCCCGCGCGGCCGGGTACTGGTTGAACTGGATCATCAGATCCGCAGCGGGCAACAAAGCGTCGAGACCCGACGGGTCGGAAACGGCACCGCCCAGAGCCCGCAAGCGGTCCACGGCCATACGGTACGCGGGGTCGTCGGCGTTCCTCGCCAATGAACCCATGCGGAAAAGTTGATAAATCATTGCGCCTTTGGCGGCGGG
>PXDP01000192.1 GCA_003565035.1 PVC group bacterium
CTCCGCACTCTCCTGCGCCATTCTCCCCCTCACGCAGGGTGAATTTTACCACTTTGGCACCTCCCGGGATCTTATCCGGTCCTCCCTCGCCCTGCAAAACCGCGTCCACGACCCCCGCCGTATCCGCAGCCCGCTCATCAAGCCCCACCCCTCCCTGTTTGTGCAGAATGCGGACACCGGCAACCCGCTCAGTCCCGACAGCCGCGACATCTGGATCGAAAACAGCCAAATCGGCACCCGCTGGACCCTCCGGGAAAAACACGTCCTCACCGGCATTCCCCCCAATGACTGGGCCCTTGATCTCCCCGCCGGCCTCTGCCTGGACATTGTCCCCATCGGGGACACCCAATATGCCGTCCGTCCCTACGGATTTGAAGATGCTTTCCGCGGCGACATTCAGTCCGACACCACCCGCTGGATGGGACAGCCCGCTTCCGAATGGTTTGCGACCCGGAATCTCCCGCCCCCGTCTCCGGCCGACATTCAGCAGACACCCCTCTTTCCGGTCTTTGATGCCGAAACGCTCTCCGGCGGCTTCATCCAGTGGATGATTCACCCCCAAACGGATGCCGCCGCGGCCGCGCTGTATCAGGCGGCCCCCAAACTCTCCGCCGAGGACCTCGCCACTCAAGCCAATCTCAAACGCCTTGCCGCCGACCGCGCCGCGCGACACCGCCAGACCCTCCCCGTCCTCGCCCGCCACGCTCACCGCAGCGTTTTTTATCAGGTGGATCTCGACCACACCGCCCGCGAAGTTACCGACGAGGTACTCAACGCCCTCCCGCCCGCGCCGCCGGACCCCAAAACCCAGCTGTTCTCCTACCTGCACGACCGCATGTTCCACTCCCAGGTCAAGCGCCTGCGCGGGGAAGACGGCACCCCCGAAGCCGCGCAGGCCTTCGATGCGCTGCGCGAATCCCTCATTGCCCCCTATCGCGGCCAAACGCCCGCCCCCCGCAACACGGCCCTCTCCGATCAGGTCATCTGGGCCCGCTCCCCCGTCCGCCTCGACCTCGCCGGCGGCTGGACCGACACCCCGCCCCACTGCTTCCTCCACGGCGGCCAGGTCGTCAACCTCGCCGTCGAACTCAACGGACAGCCCCCCATTCAGGTCTTCGCCCGCGCCTGCGACGAACCCCGCATCACCCTCCGCTCCATCGACCTTGGTGTCACCGAGTATTTGGAAAGCTACGAAGATATTGCCCGCTACAGCGAACTCGGCTCCGGCTTCTCCATTCCCCGCGCCGCCCTGGCCCTGGCCGGGTTTCACCCCGACTTTCAGGCGGTCACCGCCTGGAGCAGCCTCCGCGACCAGCTCAACAGCTTCGGCGGGGGGCTTGAACTGTCCCTCCTTTGCGCCGTCCCCAAAGGCTCCGGCCTTGGCACCAGCAGCATCCTCGCCGCCACCGTCCTCGGAGCCCTCTCCGAACTCTGCGGCCTGCACTGGGATCTCACCGAAATCGGCAACCGAACCCTCGCCCTCGAACAAATGCTCACCTCCGGCGGCGGCTGGCAGGATCAGTTCGGCGGCATCACCCGCGGGCTCAAACTCCTCCGCACCCGCCCCGGACTCGTGCAGACCCCCGAAATCCGCTGGCTGCCCGATCATCTCTTCACCGACCCCGCCCACCGGGGCTCTTTTCTTCTCTACTACACCGGCATCACCCGCGTCGCCAAAAACCTCCTCGGCGAAATTGTCCGCGGCATGTTCCTCAACCGCCAGAACGTGCTCCGCACCCTCGACGCCCTCGACCACCATGCCGAAGATATGTACGAGGCCCTGCAAAAAGGCGACTACGCCACCGTCGGCCGGAACGTCCGCCGCACCTGGGAACTCAACCAACGCCTCGATCCCGGCACCAACCCTCCGGAAATTCAGGTGCTTCTCTCCCGGATCGATCACCATCTTCACGGCATGAAACTCCTCGGCGCCGGCGGCGGAGGCTACCTGCTCCTGCTCGCCAAAAGCCCCGAAGATGCCGCCCGCGTTCAGACCCTCCTCCGCGAAAGCCCCCCTAACCCCCGCGCCCGCTTCGTCGACTTCCCCCTCTCCCGAACCGGCCTCCAAATCACCCGGAGTTAACCATCCTATGACAAATACCCTCGGAATCGCCCTCGGAAGCGGAGGTGCCCGCGGACTCGCCCATATCGGCGTTCTCGAAGAACTCGCCAACCTCGGCATCGAACCCGGCATCGTCTCCGGAACCAGTATCGGCAGCCTCATCGGCGCCGGTTACTGCAGCGGTCACCTCGATGACATGCGCGAACTCGCCCTCAGCCTTGATCTGCGCACCTTCCTCTTCCGCATCATGGACTTCGGCATGCCCCGCAGCGGCTTCGTGGAAGGCAAACGCATCAATGCCCTCATCCAGGACCTTATGCCCGAGGCCACCTTCGAAAGTCTCGACAAGCCCTTCCGCTGTATCGCCGCCAACCTGAAAACCGGGGAGGAAATCGTCTTCTCCAAAGGCCCCATCCACCCCGCCATCCGCGCCAGCATCTCCATCCCCGGGATCTTCACCCCCGCCAACGACGAAGAAAACTACTACATCGACGGCGGCCTCGTGAACCCCGTTCCCGTCGACCAGCTCAAAGAAATGGGCGCGGAAAAAACCATTGCGGTCGATGTCAATCACGGATGCCTCGTTCACGGAAAAGACTCCGGTGAACCCGAAGAACAAAGCACCCTCGGAGAATGGGCCAAACGCATCGAAGCCAAACTCAAAAAGCAGGACTCCCGCCACCTCGACAAAGTCGTGAACTGGTTCAAGCCCGATCCTGCCCCCAACATCATAGATGTCATGGGATACACCCTCCACATCATCGAGAATCAGGTCGGCAAAGTCCGCCTCAAAATCGATCCCCCGGACCTCCTCCTCGCCCCCGAAGTCGGCGACATCGAAGTCCTCGACTTCCATCACGCCAAAGACATCATTGAAGCCGGCCGCCGCTGCGTCCACGAAAACAAAGACAAACTCCTCGAACACTTCGGCGCCTGAACAAAACTTCAGCCTGCCCTCATTCTGAAAACCAAACCGCCCGCAACGGGTGATGGTTGAGGAGATTGGGATGCCAGCCCTGAACCGCAGGGTCCAGCAAATACAAGGAGGCCCCGAACACAAGAGGGATCACCGGCAGCTCCTCCAGCACAATCGCCTCCGCCTCGCGGAGAAGTTGCCCCCGCCGCCCGGGGTTCCGGGCCGAGGCCTCCATCAGGGCATCATACTCAGCCGAGGCCCAACCCGAAAGGTTGTTTCCGGCATCACTGAGCCAAAGACTCAGGAACGTGGTCGGATCGGGATAATCGCCCACCCAGCCCAGAAAGCAGAGATCAAAGGCTCCTTCCCGCCTCCGGGCAAAATAAGTGCTCCGCTCCATGCTGTTGATGACCACCGGAATCCCGGCGGCGGCCCATTGCTCCCGCATGACCTCGGCGACCCGAACCCAGTCGGCACGGTTCGGCAAAATCATCTCCAGCTCCCGCAGCGGGCGCTCCCCGGAAAAGCCAAGGCTCTTCAGTAAATTTTTGGCCTCGGCGGGATCTTCCCGGAGTTGCACATCCGAACGATGCCCGCCGGTCCCGGTGGGCACATGACTGAAGGCCGGCTCCCGGGTTCCGCCCAGCACCCGTTCCGCGATGGCA
>PXDP01000304.1 GCA_003565035.1 PVC group bacterium
ATGCGGCATCTCCCTCCGGCAACCTTTCCGCTCAACCGGATGCTGCCAGGGTGGGGTTCGGCTCTTCGGGGTGCCTTCCGGGGTTTACCACGCCAGGGGCGTGGCTCGCCGAACCCACCCGTCGAACCCAAGCACCTTGCCTCAAAGCCTCCGTGACTCCCCTCCGTGCCCTCCGTGGTAAAAAACTGTGCCGCGCCTTCAGAGCTTTCTTTCTGATATAATCCCCAGTCAATATAAGCGGCATTGCACCCCGAAGCGGGTGCTTTCACCGTAGCCAGGGGTTTCCGACGCAGGAGGAAACCCCCTGCTGCCCCCCCCACAAACCTTCGCACCCTGAAGGGGTATAAAATCACCGATCAAAATAACGCGCAACCCCGCCAGCGCCCAAAAGACCCAGCCGGATGCATCCGTTCTTTCTGGAAGAGCCGAAAGTATGTTCTACTCTTGGTTCAAATCAATGCACGGAGGGCGGCACCTGGGAGAGCGTGCCTTCAAGAGTGACGGGTTGGTCGTCCCGGTCGGTGCCGGTGGCACGGTAGATCATGTGAAACATGTCCCCGTCTTCGCGGACCTCCAGGGTTCCTTCGACGGTTTCAAGGGAAATGCCGTCGAAGTTCAGGCTCACTACGCCGGGAGAACGGCGTCTGCTGATGGAATAGGTGCCGGGTTGTGGGGGGCCATCGAATTCAACGGCAAAGGCACCCTGAACAGCAATGAGATAGTTTGTGGGACGGTCTTGACGGATGGTGCCGCGGACAGCCTCCAGGGTCTCACCGCCATGGACCCGGGTAAAGGCGGCCTCTGTTCGGGGACGGAAGGAGATGCGGTTCATGCGTCCGGCGACATCCAGCCGATTATCTGAGTCCGGTTCCGCGCCGTTGTGCAGGTGGAAGGAGGCGGTCAGGGTTTCACCGATTTCTCCGATGTGGATTTCGCCCTCGAGGTTCCGGTTGATGGACCAGCCGTGGGCGGAGCCCACCACACCGCCGTAGGCTTCGCCATCTCCCCCCCGGCGGGAATCGAGGATCCGGTAGGTTTGGCCCGCCCGCGCATTGGCGGGGAGCTGAATCCAGACCCGCCCGGTTCCGGGATCTTCTTCGCCCCGGCGGATTTCCTGCCAGAGTTGCAGGCGGTAAGGACCGGTGGCGTTGGAGGTCTCCACGGCGGTCCGTCCACCGAATCCATCGTTGCGTTCACGGTTTGCCGTGATGTTACTTGGGAAAAAGTCCGCAGGTTCACGATCCTCCTCCGCAGGCCCCACGGTTGTGACCTGACCGCTGAAGGTCAGCTCAAATGCGCCTTCGCTTAACCCGGCGGCCATATCCCGCACGCGGGAGGGGGCCGGGGAATCGCCGCCTCCGCTTCCGCATCCGGAAAGTGCCAGTCCAATCAGGAGTGTAGAAAGGCAACGAGGTAAATTGCGGGACATCGTCGAAGAGGGGGAGAAGGATGTTTTCATGTCTTCATGTATAAATGGGTTAAGTGCTATGGCAAGAAAAACCAACAGTTCAGGGCGTTTTCTGATGGTGGTGCGGTGGAACTGCAACAGTTGCCGGAGGGAGATGCCGCATTCCGGGGTGAATTCCGGGGTTTACCACGCCAGGACATGATAAAATTCGCGCGCCTGTACCTTCCCCCATCATTCTGACGTCCATGATTCTGACGCCTAATTCCCCCTTCGCCCCAGCGAATGCGGAGATTCGCGCTCCTGTCCCCCTTCGCCCCGCCAATACGGCGATTGGCGCTCCCGTTCTTCTTCGACGTTCAATGTTCGATGTTGGACGTTCGATGTTCGTTTTCCTTTCCCTCCCGTCCCCCTTTGCACTTGATTCGGGGACCCGGCACGGTACGGTCCGTTCATGCACATCCACAAAGTCTATACATTGAAACGCATGGAGAAACGCCTGCAGCAGCATAGTTTCATCCGTTTCGCGGAGGCGTGAACCCATGAATACGCTGAAATCATTTCTTCAATCCCCGCCTCAGCTCCCCCTGATCACTGTCTGGGAACTGAATGAACTTTCGGAGTACCGGGGAAAGCAGGATCTGTTTTCCCGGCAGTCCCCGCAGCGGCTGAAAGCCCTGCGGGAACATGCGGTGGTGGAAAGTTCGGTGGCGTCGAACCGGATTGAGGGCGTGGAGGTCGCCCCGGAGCGGGTGAAGGATGTGGTGCTGGGGCACGGGACCCTTCTGGACCGGAACGAGATGGAGGTGAGAGGTTATCAGGAATGTCTCCGCTGGATTCACCGGGAGCATGACCGCATTTCCTTCACCCCGGAAACAAGCTTGACGCTGCACAGCAAAACCCGGCCGGGGCTTTGGGACAGCGGGCAGTTGAAAACCGAGGATGGCGAGATCGTTGAGAAACATCAGGACGGCAACGTCACGGTTCGATTTTTGCCCCTGAGCGCGCGGGAAACGCCGGAGGCCCTGCAGGGTACCTGCCGACTCTATGCGGAACTGCTGCGTGAAAAGCAGGTGCCGCCTCTGGTGCTCTGGGCGGCGGCGAATCTGGACTTCCTCTGCATCCATCCATTCCGTGACGGGAATGGAAGGGTTTCACGGCTGCTTCTGCTTTTGACCCTTTATCAGCTCGGCTATCAGGGAGGGCGTTACATCAGTCTGGAGGCCATCATTGAGCGCTCCAAAGAGCGGTATTACGACACCCTGCACCAAAGTTCCCGTGGCTGGCACGAAGGAACCCACGACCCATGGCCCTACATCAACTACCTTCTGTACAGTCTGAAAGAACTCTACGGTGATTTTGAAGCCAGGTACAATCACACCTCCATCGAGAAAGGTGGGAAAACGGAGGCTGTGCTGAAGGCTCTTGAACGGTTTGACAGTCCTTTTCAAATTCAGGAACTGTGGAAAGCCTGTCCGGAAGTGAGTCTGGATATGGTCCGGAAAGTACTCAAAGACGAGGCGGAAGCGGGGCGCGTCACCTGTCTGGGACGCGGGAAAAACGCCAAATGGCAGCGAATGAGGTAATAGGTAATGAATATAGGTAATTTATTAGGTAAGATGTGTTTTTTGACCGGGATATAATCACGATATAATCACCTGTCAATATAAGCACCATTTTCCGATCATCGGATAAAGCCCTGTACCGGCCTCCCTCTCCCTGCTCGCAAATACGTATGCGTAAAACCCGAATTGTCGTGAAGAATGGCTTGAAGCGTTTCACGGGATTTGAAAGGGTGAAGTCATGAAAACGTTACAGAAGAGGGAAAATTGACTACGGATATGATGAGACCGGTTTCTGGATGCTCGGCCGGTTCCGCGGCTTTACTTACGGTCCGGGCCGTCCGCTGTATATTCCCTGGAGCGAGGTGCGGGCGGTCGAAGTATTGACGCTGCACCTTCGCAATTATCCGTATGCTTTCTATGTGCAGGAACAGACGTTGTTGGATGCGGCCACGCGGTACGTGGAGTGACGCGCGTGGGAAGGCGACGGAAATTATCCGCCGGTCTTTTCAGGCGGAGGGGGTGCCAGACTGTAGGTCAACGCCCCATTCTGCGCGCTGAGCTGTTTGGCCTGTTTGAGTTCTTTGATGACGGCCTCTGAGCGAGATGGAAGTCGAGGTTGTTTTTTCCCATGGTGGGAATGCGGATGAGCTCCAGCCGCAGGAAGGTCTCCG
>PXDP01000299.1 GCA_003565035.1 PVC group bacterium
CATTGATATCACCTGGCGTTCAAGCTTCGCGATTCTTTCTTCGAATTCATTTGGTACTTTATCTGACAATTTTTTTTCTCCTTGGTCAACGTCTGCCCGCACCGACTCGTTCGGTGTCGGGAATTGTTAGTCACCTTTCTTCCTGAGAAAGTCAACTATCATTTCGTCTGCATCCGCATTTTGCCAACGTGTTTTAGCTCCAGACTTAGCAGTGATGATAGTTGGAGGCTCAGTTCCTTCGTTAACAGCAATTTGATATTCGGCTAAACGGTCAAATTCAATATCAATGGCCTCCATTAAATCATCAAAGGTTTGAATTCTTCCGGACCTGGCATGCATCCCATGACCAGCATCCCAGAAAGGCCGGAGATCCTCCCATGAATCTGGCATTTCACTCTTTTCTTCAAAATATGCGATCAAAAGTTCTCCTGTGCCCCAGATACCGTAGGCATCAGGAAGCGTATTTAAGAACTGTCTGATGCCGATAACGGTCCAGATACCCGTGATGGTCAATCCGGCCAGCAAAATTATTAACGAGCGTTTGAGTAAAGGCTTCATCGACTAACGTCTCAGCCCACCGGACCGCGTACTCGCGGTTCGGTGCGGCTTATTGTTGGCTTTTCCTATCAGATTCCAGAGATTTCATTGCTTCATCAAAAATGGGCTCGTATTTTTCTTTTACAGCTTCAGCACAACTGGCTGTGATGACAATCACACGTTCTGCATCTTGAATAAGATAGTGAAATGATGCAAGCGGCAAAGCTTTATTTGATTCCCTTTCGGACGTGATCTTGGTTCCGCTCATGCCGGAGTCCGTTACAAAAGGGCTCTGAAGTACTACGTTAAAAGGGCGTTGATTATTCTGGTATTTTGAGATGACTTTTTGTGTCAAATCAGAGATCGAACCTGATGCAACGAAATCTACGAAAAAATTAGGTTCCGTTCCATAGTCAGGTTCACCCGAAACGATTATAAAATCGATTCCGGCAAGTTTCGTTCTGAACCAACCATCCGGAGTGACAAACGAAAACTCTCCAGAAGGCTGTTGGAGCCTGCTTGCAGGGAGAGACTTCCTGTCGCTGCATCCAGTGAATACGATTACGGCTATGAGTATGAGTAATTTTCTTTTCATATGATTTAGCCAACGGTGACCCGCACTGACTCGTTCAGTGCCGGGGATTGTTATCTTTTCCTTGTGATAGGTCCAGGTCGAGGTGACTCGTCCATTGGTGGTTTGGGTAAAAGGAGAAGGTTTCCAGAGTCTTCAACAAAGCGCATGTAAAGGTCCTTTCCTGAGTCTGCTTTCAGATAAACATTAAAATCCATACGTCTCCATGTCCCTTGAAGCGATTGATCTTCGAATTGCAATGTAAAAGTCTCATCTGGATTCAACTGGATTCTGTATCCATCCCCTATCCAAAGTCCCCATGCGGATTCATCGGATTTTAGCATCGGATTCCAGTCGTCGATGTTTGGAAAAAATAATGATGCTACAATCAAAATTATCCATGGGGCAACAATAATCAAGATCCCATTACGTGCGGATTTCCTTGCAATTCGCAACCCGGAAACAAAGGATACCAGGATTATCACGAGGAAAATTATTCCGCCAAATGGTTCAGGCCATGCCATTGATTCTCCGATAACAAGTTCTTGGTTGATTTTTCTGTTCATCTTGCACGATCATGACAGGGTTTGGCAAGTAAAAACGGATATGCGCTGTTTCACTAACTGTTGTTCTTTCTATTTGTGGTCTGATATGCTGTTCGTTGTTCTATCATGAAGGCATTACCGGATCGTTGATCGGTGTGAATAGATGTCCATTCATAGTTCACATATCCAGGGTGGTTTGTCAGTCCTGCCAGTGCCTGAGGATATGCAGGAGTTCTTCGAGGAGATCGGGGGTGGTTTTCTGGATCAGGCGCGGGAGCCGGTGGTTGGGGGTGAGGAGGTTTCCGTTCCGGGTGAGGTAGACTTTGCGGGCGCGGACGTCGATATCC
The DNA here is from genome assembly GCA_003565035.1 of PVC group bacterium. Classification (GTDB taxonomy): domain Bacteria; phylum Verrucomicrobiota; class Kiritimatiellia; order SS1-B-03-39; family UBA6053; genus PXAS01. The sequence continues at coordinate 2,001 of PXDP01000299.1, forward strand.
TGGATGTCCAGTGCGGAGGCGGCCACCCGGATGCGGGCGAGCTGGAGGAGGTTTTGCACGGCGGCGGGCATGCGGCCGAAGCGGTCCAGGAGTTCCTCCTCAATCCGGTCCACCGCCTCCGGCGTGGCGAGTCCGGCCAGACGGCGGTAGATTTCGACGCGGAGGGATTCATCCTCGATATATGACACCGGCAGGCAGCAGGCGGTATCGGCATCGCCGGCGGCCGGACGCAAGTCCAGAAAGTCCGCACGGACTTTCACATCCACAAGTTTCTGCGGCGGGAGCTTTTTGAGGCGGCGGATGCTTTGTTCGAGGAGCTGACAGTAGAGATCAAAGCCGATGTCGGCGATATGACCGCTCTGTTCGGACCCCAGCAGATTGCCGGCGCCGCGGATTTCGAGGTCGCGCAGGGCGATTTTAAAGCCGGCTCCGAGGGTGGAATATTTCCGGAGAACCCGCACGCGTTCGCGGGCCACGCCGGAGATGCGGCCGTCGGGCGGCAGCAGCAGCAGACAGTGGGCCTGGTGTTTGTAGCGGCCGACGCGGCCGCGGAGCTGGTACAGCTCGGCCAGACCAAAGCGGTCCGAGCGGTCGATGATGATCGTATTGACATTCGGCATGTCCACCCCGCTTTCGATGATGGTGGTGCAGAGGAGTACATCGGCTTCTCCCTCCGAAAATTTGCGCATGATGGTTTCCAGCCGGCGTTCGGGCATTTGACCGTGGGCGGTGACAATGCGGGCCTCGGGTATGAGTTGTTCGAGTTTTTGCGCCAGAGAGTGGATGGTCTGCACCCGGTTGTGGAGAAGGAAGATCTGTCCGTCGCGGTTGAGTTCCCGGAGGATGGTGTTGCGGATGAGGTGCAGATCGAAGGGTTTGACATCGGTGTGCACCGGGAGCCGCTCGCGGGGGGCGGTCTGAATGCTGCTCACGTCCCGGGCTCCGGTGAGGCTCAGATAGAGCGTGCGGGGAATCGGGGTGGCGCTGAGGGTGAGCACATCGACGAGTTGCCGCATGTCCTTGAGTTTCTCTTTGTGGCGGACCCCGAAGCGCTGCTCTTCATCGATGATGACCAGACCGAGATCCTGAAAGGCGACATCTTTGGAGGTGATGCGGTGGGTGCCGATGAGAATATCGATGTCGCCCCGGCGGGCGCGGGCCAGGATGTCTTTCTGTTCGGCGGGGGTGCGGAAGCGGCTGATCATCTCCACGCAGACCGGAAAGGGGGCCATGCGTTCGCTGAAGGTCTGAAAATGCTGCAGGGCCAGCACCGTGGTGGGCACCAGCACTGCGACCTGTTTGCCGTCCATGACCGCTTTGAACGCGGCGCGCATGGCGACTTCGGTTTTGCCGAAGCCGACATCCCCGCAGATCAGCCGGTCCATCGGTTTGCGGTCCTCCATGTCGCGCTTGACCGCCGCGATGGCGGTTTCCTGGTCGGCCGTTTCGGTGAACGGAAAGGTGGCTTCGAATTCCGCCTGCCAGGCCGTGTCCGCCGCAAAGGCATGGCCCGGCATGGCGGCGCGCATGGCCTGGGTCTCCAGCATTTGGGCCGCCAGATCACGGACCGCGCGCTCGGCAATGACTTTCTGACGGTTCCACCGGTCTCCGCCCAGGGTGTGGGGTTCGGGCGTGAC
>PXDP01000318.1 GCA_003565035.1 PVC group bacterium
ATTTGCGCGGCTTTTTCGAATACCACGCCGGTTTCATCGCGGCTGTACGAAAACAATTTTCCGCTGATCCAGGCCGCCAGCCACTTGGTGGCCATGACCAGTCCGACCATCACCCCAATGACTTTCCAGACGCTGAAGCTTCCTGTAAGCGCGGACGGATCGACCAGCATGCCCACAGAAATAAGGAAAAACGGGATAAACAGTGTGTTTCCGGCGAAGACCAGCCGGTTCATCAAGGGACTGCGTTCCGGAATAAGCCGGTTAAACGCGGCCCCGGCGAGGAATGCGCCGATGATGGGCTCCATGCGCGCGTAATTGGAGAGGTAGGCGCAGGCACAGGTTACGGCCAGCACAAACATGAACTGGGAACCGCCGCTTTCGGTGACGTTTTGGAAGAACCAGCGGGCCAGCCGGGGAATTCCCCACCAGGTGGCGAGCACCAGCAGGGACATACCGGCGGAGATGCGCAGCCAGAAATACACATCCAGCGGGGTGCCCCCGGCGGAATCGACGACGACCGCAAGCACCAGCAAGGCCAGCACATTGGAGATGATGGTCGCCCCGACGGCCACGGTCACGGCTTCCGATTTGTGGATGCCCAGCCGACTGGCCACCGGATAACTCAGCAGCGTGTGCGAGGCGAACATACTCGCAATCAGCAGCGAGGCGCCCCAGGAGAGATTCAGGGCGTAGTAGACCCCCAGGGTGCCGAAGACCTGCGGAATGAGAAAGGTGATGAGCCCAAACGTTATGCTGCGCCTTCGGGTACGGGCAAATTCATACAAATCAATTTCCAGCCCGGACAGAAACATGATGTACACGAGCCCGACCTCTCCAAACAGGGTCACGGCACTGTTGCGCTGTAGCAGGTGAAGTCCATGCGGACCGAGGGCGGCTCCGGCGGCCATGAGCAGAACCAGATCCGGTATTCTGATCTTGACGGCCAGCAAGGGCGCAGCCAGAATCAGCAGCGAAAGTATGGTGAAAATGAGGATGGAGTTGGAAATGGGGTCCATGGTTTCACTGCGGGGTAATCAGGGAGGATGCCGAGCGGATATGTTTGTGGCAGATTTATCCTGTGTTGATTCGGATGACCGTAGTTTACGCCATTGCATCTTCCCGGGTCAGCACCTGTTTCGCCTCCCGCAGCAGCGGCAGCAGTTCCGGGTAGGGGACATCCTGAAGAGCTGTTTTCTGTTTGAAGGCGATGGAGACGGCCAGGGCAGCACTTTCAGCGAGCACCATAAACACCGGCTCCATGCGGACGGAGCCGAAGGCGATGTGCGAGGAACTGATGCAGACGGGTACGGCCAGGTTTTCACATTCGCCCCGGCGCGGAACGATGGAACGATAACTGACCGGATAGGGGCCGGCGGGCTTGAGCTGGACATCCCCTTCGTTCAAAACGCGACCCTCATGAATAATGCGCTGACAGTTGTGGCTGTCCATTTGGTATGAGCCCATGCCCACCGGATCTTCGGCAAAACGGTGGTGCTGGGTGTCGTGTTCGTTCAGCACGTAGTCACTGACCATGCGGCGGGCCTCGCGTACGTAGAGTTGATGCGGCCAGTGCCCGGTTTCGCTAAATTCGTCCCCGGCTAGTCCAAAGCGATGATGGGCCTGACGGATATTCTCAGGAACTTCCGGATCATTGGCCATAAACCAGTAGAGACCCTTTTGATAGGTGACATGCGCCTGAAAGAGTTTTTCGCGTGTGGCGTAGTCCGCGCCGGGCCAGGACCAGTTGCGTCCGATAAAGTCGCTCGACAGCGGGCCATGATTGTTTGTGTCGGTTTTTAAAAATCCCCCGGACGTTTTCGCGGTGAGGAAATCGAATTTCCCCGGCAGGACAGTGGTGCCGTCATCCTCGGGAAGCAGCAGTGCATTGTAGCCGGCCTGGGGGTGACGGAACCAGCGGCGGGCAAGTTCGTATTCTTCGGGGTTGTAGCCCTCCGGTTTTTCCCAGGGAATACGAATCTCCGGGTCGTCGGTCATGCAGATCCGAAAGTTGTAGGCCTGAATCAGGCTGTCCCCCGATCCGGGAACGGCCGCATCCTCCTGGCGGACGCCGGGGAGGGTTCCGCTGCGGGGATCGCCTTCGGCCCGATACGGATCGACCGGAGCAGTAAATTGGTGGGTCTGGCGAATCTGCGTGCCGTTGATGGTTTCTCCGTAGACAGAATTGGCTTCCCGTCCGATATGATGGCTCACACCGGCCTTCGCAAGCAAATCACCCTCGTACGTGGCATCCATAAAATAATCGGCTTTCACGGTCAGACCGCCCAACAGACGGATTTCGCGGATGCGCAGGTTTTCGACCTTCACGCTGTCCAGATACTGGCAAAGGCGAAGGTCCACGCCGGTTTCTCTAAGATAGCGGTCAAAAACGGCGGCGGCTGCATGCGGTTCGAAGAGCCATTCCTCTTCCTCGAGACCGTAGACCGCGCCGACATCCCGGTAAAACTGACGTGAAGCACCGCCGATCACGTGTTTTTTGCCGAAGTCAGTCCATCCGAGACCGCCTGAAGTCATACCGCCGATGAATTTTCCGGGTTGGAGAAGGATGACGCTTAAGCCGCGTTCGCGGGCGGTTTTTGCGGCAACCACCCCGGCGGAGGTGGCGCCGTAAATGCAGAGATCGGAGGTCAGGGTTTCGGAAGAGGGCGTAATCCAGGCGGGGAGAAAATAATGAGTTTCAGACATGGTTCAACTTTCAAAGGAGGGGGAATGTGAGGAAGTGCTTTAATAGCATGTATTCGGGTGGAATCCAATAAATTTAGAGGCCAGTCGGTCCGGGCCGGGTGTGCCGGTTCCGTTTTTTGAATTCCGTTTTGAGCCAAAAAGCGGTAAGATTTTTGCATGAACCTGAAAACGTTTTTGTTATTGGCCTTTTGCGGGGTGACATTTTACGTCTTTTACGGACCGGTCCGGGCACCGTTGGCGCCGGTACTGGCTTCGCAGGTTGCGGAGCCCGGTGAATTCCCGTCCGCGCTGGATATCTCCCGTCCGCCGATTCAGAGTGGGCTGCCGCGTGAGGCCGCCCGTTTTCAGGCGGAGGGGTTCACATTTGTTCCCGTGGCCCGTTTTGATGTGGATGCACGGGTTTTGAGCCGGAAGGATTACCGCTTCGGCCGCTACGCCAGATTTTGCCCGGTGGATCTGGCCTTGGGCTGGGGCGACATGGCCCGGGACGAGGTGGTGGAGGCCCTGCAGATCCGTCAGGATAACCGCTTTTATTTTTGGCGGACCCGCGAATTTCCGATTCCCATGCGGGACATTGAGACGCAAAGCGCGAATATGCATCTGGTCCCGGCCACCCCGGAGGCACTGGCGGCGCTTCGCGGAGTCCGAAAAGGCCATCGGGTCCGGATCGGCGGCTATCTGGTGAATATCCGTCATGAAAACGGGGAACGCTGGAAAACCTCCACCACCCGCGAGGATACCGGCGCGGGTGCCTGCGAAATTATTTTCGTCACCCGTTTGGAAAGTGTTCTGTAAAACCCTGAGGCGCCGCATCCTGCGGTGGGGCAACGGTAAATGTAACCACGGATGGACACGGATGAACACGGATGCCTTTCCGCCGCAGACGGAGATAAGGGGTGTGGGGAAATGAACCAACGGATCGCTTCGCCGGAC
>PXDP01000048.1 GCA_003565035.1 PVC group bacterium
CGAGAATTACACAGGATTTGTTAAAACATTGGAACGAAGCCGATAAGGAAAGGCCATTATTTTTCGCCCAGCGCGAAGCGTTGGAAACAGCGATTTGGCTTACGGAAGGACCAAAAAATGAAACAGCGGATATTTTCGTAAAATTAAAATCGCTCGGCAACATAGAAAAAATAAACCGCCTTTGCTTTAAGATGGCGACTGGTACAGGAAAAACTTTTGTTATGGCGATGCTTATCGCTTGGCAATCACTTAATAAAATTCATTATCGTCAAGATAAAAGGTTTTCTGATTCCTTTCTCGTAGTTTGTCCAAATTTGACAGTAAAAGAACGCCTGCAAGTTTTATATCCGACCAATCCGGAAAATTACTATGTAAAATTCGAGCTTGTTCCGGCAAGTTTTTTTGACAAATTAATGCAAGCGAAAATTTTTATAACGAATTGGCATATTTTTGCGCCGAAAGATGAAATAAAGAACGCTATAAAAACAAAAGAAAATAAATACGAAGAGCCCGACACCGCTTTTGCCTCGCGCGTTTTGAGAGAATTAGGCAGAAAAGAAAATATAGTCGTTTTTAACGACGAAGCGCATCATTGCTATCGTTGCAATCCGGAAGGTATTCAGGCCACAAAAAGAACAAAAATTGATCCGGAAAATAAAGTGCAAATTGAGGAAGCCACGATTTGGGTGCAGGGCCTTGAAAAGATTTTTAGAACAAGAGGTATTTTGCAATGCTTTGATTTGTCAGCTACACCTTTTTATATTTCCGGTTCTGGTTTTTCAGAAGGTACGCCTTTTCCGTGGGTTGTTTCTGACTTCGGCTTGTTAGACGCTATTGAGTCCGGATTGGTTAAAATTCCGCAAATTCCAACAGCAGACAACACCGGCGGTGAGCCGAGATACAGAAATCTTTGGGAATATATTCGCGATAAAGCTCCAACAAAATCGCTTAAAGAGGATAAAGAATATAAAACAGGAACAGCCTTTATTAATGAAGTACACGAACCGTTAAAAATGCTTTCTGGAAGCTACAAAAAAACTTTTGACGAATGGGTAAATCAAGGAAATAAAGTGCCACCATGTATGATAGTTGTCTGTAATAACACCGGAACAGCAGAAATTATACACAAACATATTGCGGACGGGAAAGTTATAGATGAGTTTAAAAACGCTAATGGTAACGGCGAATACGCGCTCCGGATTGATAGCGAATTATTAAGCAAGGCCGAAGAAAGAGAAGAAGGCGAGACCCAGCAAGACCTTGCGGAAAGATTAAGAAGAAAAGTTTCAACCGTCGGGAAAATTGGTGAAGCTGGCGAGCAAATTCGTTGCGTTGTTTCTGTTGCCATGCTTTCCGAGGGTTGGGATGCGCAAAACGTAACGCATATTTTGGGGGTTCGCGCATTTACATCGCGGCTTCTTTGTGAACAAGTAATCGGGCGCGCGCTTCGTCGTTCAAGTTATGACGATTTAAGTCAGCCGGAATACGCGCAAATTTTCGGCGTTCCATTTGAAATGTTTCCGATTACAACAACTACGGTTGGGCCAAAACCGCCTAAAACCTTGACTTATGTCCATGCTTTAGTAGAACGGCAGGAAACAGAAATAATTTGTCCGCAAGTAGGCGGATACATCTCGGACGCAAAATTCAAAGTAGAAGCCGATTGGGATAGAGTAGAAAAAATACCCATTAACGATTTAGTGAGGCAGGTTGAAATTGCGCCCGATATTTTTCCTTCCGAAAAATACGGCAAAACCGGAATTATCGGTAAAAAAGAAGTTATTGAAAGAAATTTTAACAAAAGACTGCAATCAACTTTGTATGAAATAGCTGCGACAATTACAAATAATTTCAATTTAGAATACAAGAGGTTTCTTTTTCCACAAATTTTGAATATTACAAAAAAATTCGTTGATGAATATATTAAATTTCCCGCAGAAATTCCCAAGACGATAATTTGTGAACCAAAATATAAAAATAGAATTATTGAACTGCTTAACGAAATAGTCAAACCGGGGAAAGACGAAGAAGAAAAGTTAATGCCGATTTTCGATAACTTTAAGCCGTTTGTGCGCACAAGAGATGTGAAGGGCTGGACGACAAAAGAAGTTTACAGGACGAGCAAAAGCCATGTCAGTCATGTTGTTGTTGATTCCGACTGGGAAAAAGCGGTTTGTATTGACTTGGAAAAATATTCAAAATCTTATGTTAAAAATTATAAATTGGGTTTTGTTATTCCTTATCTTATTGAAGGTGAAAAAAGATCATACGAACCTGATTTTATTGTTATAATGTCAAACGGAGAAAATTTGATTTTGGAAATTAAAGGACAAAAAAGAAATGATTTTTACAACAAGAAATTAGCCGCTGAGCGATGGATAGAAGCAGTGAATAATTTTGGAGATTACGGAACTTGGAAATATGGTGTTTGTAGTGATATAAATGAATTGAGGTCATTTTTGAAATTGAATTAAATTTATGGCAACGATAAGAAAAACAGAAAATGGGATAGAATACCTTTTTGGATTACTTAAACAAAAAGCAAAAACTATTACGCGTATTGCTTTTTGGAAAATACCCCATAAAACGCAACAGGGTGATATATGTCTTAAAATTGGCAGATATAATAAGAATAGTTTTGCGCCCGATACTCTCGAAATAGAAAATCCGAAAAGCGAATTAACTCTAGATAACGATGAATTCAAAAACTTATTGGAGTTTTTATCTGAAAATTACGAACCATTTAAAAAGGGGATTAAAAAGTATATTCCTATTAACGAAAAGTTTGATCAAAAAAGCACAGCGCATTTAAAAGCAATTTTTAACAACCCTGACAAACAGAAAATTTTAAATTTTATTGCAGAGAACAATATTTTGCCAGATGATTTAATTGCCGGACTGCAAAACCAAACAAGAATGAATGCCGTGAAAGAATTTGAAAATATGCTTAGTCAAAATTTAGTCGAGCAAAAATGGCAAAAATGGTTGAAACAGAATGATTGGGTCCTTGGTAGTGAATTTGTTAAAATTTTAGACGAACGAGAAATTGACACAGCAAATATTACAGATTACTTAATGCAGGCCTATGATGGTTTTCTTGATATTATTGAAATAAAAAGACCTGATACTAGTTTAAAATTTTGGGCGGAGAGCCAAGACCACGGCAATTATGTTCCTTCTGGTGATTTGACAAAAGCTATAACGCAAGCAACGAAATATATCTATGAAGTTGAACGTGAAGCAAATAGCGTTAAATTTTTAGAACGAGTCGGCAATGTTAAAACAATAAAACCACGCTGTATTTTGATTTTCGGAAGATCAAGTCAATGGAATAATGAACAAAAAGAAGCGTATCGTATTTTGAATTCTAGTTACCACAACTTGACGATAATGACTTATGATCATGTTTTAGATAGAGCAAAGCGGATTTTAAGGATAGATGGTTTTTCAAAAGTAAATCAAAATACTGCTACGGAAAATATTAATATTGCCGACATTCCATTTTAATTAACGTCGCCCGTTCGCAAAAATTTTTTGGCGAAACCAAGCGAGGGCGGGGCGGGAAGGAAAAGGGGTCTGGGGAAAAGGAATTCCCGCCCCGCCCGAGC
>PXDP01000274.1 GCA_003565035.1 PVC group bacterium
GAGTATTGATGCAGTTTCCATGAGCATCAAATACTACACTGCTATCGACTTGGAACAATCGAAGACCATCCGAATCCACTCGAACAGTGTAAACTTTATTTTTGTGGATGGGTGAATCTAGTGTAACTCGATCTTTGTGTTTCAGAATCATTTTTGGTTGTATCTCCCTTTGGGAGGTGCTAATATTACTTTATACCACATTGAGTAAACCTCCATATGAACAAAAGAGATGTAATTTCGGCTGTAGTAAACAAGACAAACAAATCTACATCAGTAGTAACAGATGTCTTAAACTCCTTAATAGAAGTGATTGAGTCTGGTGTAGCTTCTGGAGAAGTAGTTAGATTAGTAAACTTCGGCACCTTCCAACAAAGAAGACTGGCGGCCCGAAAGTACCAAAATCTAAACACTAAAGAAATCTATGAAGTCCCTGAACGGGGGATCCCTAGCTTTAGGGCGGGTAAAAAATTTCGTCAAGTTGTTAAAGGATAGTAATTACATACTAGGGAAGGAAGGGGTAGAAACAAAACTACCCTTTTTCTTTGCCTCCAATTTAATATGGTGGATAGGGTCGTTATCAACGTCTTCGGATTCTAAGTCTTCATCCCAGACGATGACCTCAAAATCTCCTTCATAAAGCCCCACACGAACAGTGTAGTGACCTGTCTTAATGTAAATGGCACCTCCTAGCACCTTTTGGGTAACTTCCATTGTCAAACTTTTGTTGTTGTCTGATTCGTCTAGGACGTAAGTTTTTTCGTTAATCATTTTTATCTCCTTATTAGCTTGAAACAGTATCAGTGTAAGGCTTTAAATCGATCACATGAACCACTTGGTCACCATCTTTCGGGTCTAGGATGTTTAGTTGGGGATGTTTGTTGGAGTAATCAATTTCCAAAACAAAATCTTCTGCCCTAACTAAGATAGGATGCCCTTCCATTTTTTGGGTAACAGTTATGTGCAACTTTTCTTTTTTACCTAAGATGAGGTCAATGATGCTAGTTTTTTCGTTAATCATGTTTTTACTTAATATTGGTGATTAGCAATTCGGTAATTTTCTTTCTACCCTCCCCATCGGAATTGATGTTGCGGGAAGCCCCCACCTCAATAATATTGAAATCCTTGAAGGTTTCTCTTACCTCAGGGGTATCTGAATTGGACAGGATAAAATAAGCCTTCTTGTGGCAAATTAACTGAATAAAAGAGACTAGATTCTCAAGGCTGTATCTCTGACTAGAGTAAGAAACAAAAGAAGCCTCACTTAGCTTTTCATACGGGGGGTCTAGGTACACCACACTTTCGGATGTGATTGGAATCCCACACCTTGAAAAATCACCTACAGTAAACAGGCTTTTAGTCTTGGATGTTAACTCACTGAATAGCTTAACGTGGTCTAAGTTACACAAAGACACCGTTTTTCTTTTACCAAAAGGAACATTCAATTGCCCTCTTTTATTCTCTCTATAAAGACCATTAAATCCCGCTTTGTTTAGAAAAATAAATAGGGCTGTCTTGTATGTCCCTGCATCCAAAGAGTTGTAAGTATCTCGGTGAGCATAATACAACTTTTCTTTTCTATCTAGGGTATCAATGATGTTATATTGAGCTTCCAAATCAGAAAGGTAATCCACCAACGTAGTATTAGGATACTCTCTGAAGGCTTGATACATCCTGATGAGGGGAGAATTCACATCATTTAGGTAACAAAACTGGAAGGACTGCTTTTCTAATTGACTTAAATAAACGGCACCTCCACCCAGAAAAGGTTCTGAGTATCTATTACTATGAGGACATTTTTCTATCAGGTAGTTTATAGGTTCTAATAATTGTGATTTACCTCCAGCCCACTTAACAAACGGTTTTAATTTGGTTACCATAGAATTGCTCCTTTAGCTTTGTAATTATGGATATTTCGACATTATTGGGTATTTTTATTTCTGCTTCGGTACCTTTTGTCATTTTCCAACTAACAGGAAATAGAGCAGAGCAGAGCCGTCAAAAAGAGACTCTACTCTTGTTGTCCGATAAACTACACTCTTTAGATGCTCAACTGCTCCGAACCCAAGATAGCATTTTGAATGTAGATGAAAAATTGAAATATAGGTCGAAAATAGCCAGTATCAAGTATCAAGCAGTAGCAGACGAGATTAAGGACATTAAAGGTTTTTTAGCTAAAACCACCGCTTTTCAGCCTCGTGTCTCTCGAATAGCTCCCTCGGATACAGAGGATACCCTTTATCCTGAAAGGGATTCCTATTTTTACTAAAATTCCCCATCTTCTTTAGCTATTAACTGCTTTTCTTTTTGGGCAACCACTCCCAAATCAAAAATAAAAACATAATATTTCTCTAAATTGCCTCCCGTATTTAAGTAATTTTGAATATCCTCGATAGTTAAAACTAATCCCGAATCTTTAGCCGATTCCATAATTTCGAGAATCAAACTCAAATCGTAATGGGAATTAATCTTTTCCACGAAGGAACCAATACCCCACTCCCCTACTTGCTCCCTTTCTACTAAGTAAGCCATATGTTTCATAATTTTTATTAGTAGTTCTTTTTAGCTCCGCCTTTGATTTTTTCTACAATGTGCTTCTTATCTTTTCCATTACAGAGAAGGCACTGAGAACAGGTTGTTTTAACATTACCCTGACAAGTAGCTTGTTCACCCACTCTTTTGTTTTCTACCTCCCTCAATACATGAAATGTACCCCAGCCTAGTTTGTGAGCTAAAAAGTAATCTTCCCAGTTATCGCAACTAGCTTGGAAATAATCTTGGTATATTTCCATACCCTCTCTTTTCCACAAGTGAGTATATCCCGTCCACCCCAGTGCGATCGCAGATAATTGCTCTACAATCACGAAAGGAATCAATGCGGGGTCACCATACGCCCCCCAACGGATAGATTTACCCTTGAAGTATCGTTGGTGTTTAGGTGGAGAATAACTAGGGTATTTTCCTAAGAGGTATGTTCTGAATACAGCATTAAAGCTATTAGGGGACACATAACAAGTACGTTTTTTGTTAGGATTGCTATGCTTTCGGTGGATGCAATCTCCACATATAGAGTAATCTTGACCCGACACAATAGCCTCCATAGGGTGCATATCAGAACGCAAAATCCACACCTGAATCATTTCACCCGTCTTACCATTTTGACTGGGATTAACAAGCCCCGTAGCTATCACTACAAGAGGCTGGGCATCCAACTTGGATAACCCTTCGTACAATATTACTCCGTTCATTAAATCTCCATTTTTCTACCAAAAGTAAAAGGCGATCACACTTGACCGCCTGTTGAATTAAGCTCTTATTAAGTAAGTTGTACCTTTATACTCTATTTCGTTGTAATCCATCCTGACGTTATCTGCAACTTTATTCCAATCAATGGCATCGCTAATCCACCATGGAAGGTCACCTATACTGTAACCACAGTCTTCCACTAGCTCACGAACATAATCAGTAAATTCATACTCAGGAATTACTGTTTCCCCATACTCGTAGTCAGGACTTGCCGATAATTCTGTAGCAAAAGCCTCGAATTCCTTAATCTCTTCTAATTCGTCATTATAATTTTCCATGTTTGGGGGTATAGCATCTAGGGA
>PXDP01000118.1 GCA_003565035.1 PVC group bacterium
ATTCCTTTTAAACCCCGCCGCCTCGAAACCGCCCAGCGCTTCATTTACATGGCCAGCTACCTCCTGCCCATCCGGCCCATCGGACAGGAAATCGTCATGAACGAGGATGCCGTCCAGACCCTGCTGGGCGAAGACGGCCTCCGCGATGCCACGCTCGGCGCCAATCCGGCGGTTTTTCATTACGAATCGCTGCGCGGCAGCCGCCTGCTTCTGCACGTCAACACGCCTGAAATCGAACGCCGTACCCGGGAAAATCCCGAAAACCTCCTGGGCCGACTGCTCCTCGAACCGTACTGGTTCCGCGTTCATGTCTACTTCGACCTGGTCAGTGGAGACGATGTGGTGGTCCTCACCCACGGCCACGCCAAAAGCTACGAACAGCCGGTGGTCCGCATTCAGAGCGAATCCATTCTCGACCGCTTTCCAGTGACCTTTGATGACAACAAGGCCAAATATCAGCGCGCGGTCCAGCACATCGTCCGCTACGGCTCCGGCGCCATTGTGCTGGTGTATCAGGACGGCCGCGGAGCCGGGTTCGGTGCCTATGCACTCGACCGCATGTTCACGGAAACCGGACAAACGCTTGACACCCAGGCCTCATACCGCAAACTCGGCATCGCCTTTGATCAGCGCGATTACGGCTGCATGTTCGAAATACTCAAAACCCACATCCCCAGCAACAACATTCAAATGGTCATGAACTCCCCCAACAGCCTGGTCAGCAAAAGCGAATACGCCCAGGCCCTGCATCAAAGCGGGTTCAACGTGGAAAAATGGATTTTTCTGGAGTCGGAATAAATGCCGCCGGCGAACGGGTTTGCTTTGGTCTGTGAACGTCTGGAGCAGCTTCCGCATCTCCTGGCCGGACAGCTCAGTGCCCCGTATCCCTCCCTGCCGCCGGATCAGGCCCGCCGGATCCGGGAACGGGGCGTATGGGCCACCGGGGCGGGCAGCTCCGAGGCCGCCGCGCGACTGCTCGTCCAACGCCTTCAGCGCGCCGGCATCCCGGCCTCCTTCCACCCCCTCAGCCGCTTCTACAGCACCCCGGCTCCCCTGCCCGACCCCGCGCCTTATCTGGCGGTCTTTTCCCAGGGTCTCTCGCCAAACGCCGGCATTCCCCTTTATCACCGGCAGTTGTTTTCCGGTCTGATTCTGTTCACCGCCGCCACCCCCGAAGGTCAGCGGGCCGCAGGAAAAACGGACCGCGCGGACCTTCTCAGCACCCTGGATCATGAAAATGCGCTCATCTTAACTCATCCGCTGGAAAACGAGTACACGCTCCTGCCCCGCTTCGTCGGTCCCGTCTGCGTGCTGCTTGCCGTCTGCCGGTTCTGTGAGGATCTCCTGCCCGGCAGTCTCGGCGGTCCCGGGGCCCTGGACGGCCTGCCGGCGCTGTTCACCAAACCCTTTTCTTTCGAAAATCCGGCCGACTGGCTCGCCGATCTGCAGAAGGGTGTCAGTTTTTATTTTACGAATGACTGTGCGGAGGCCGCACAAAACCTCTCCTACAAATGCATGGAGACCTTCATGCTGCCGCCGCCGGCGCTGGTTGACGCACTGAGCTATGCCCACGGCCGCTTTCAACGGGACTGTGCCGCGCCCGGCGCCCGCTGGATCTTCACCACCGGTCATCCGAATGAGCAGGATCTGCTTCACCGGCTCGCTCCCCTCTTCGAACATTGCGGTGGCTTCCGGGAAATCCGGGCCGCCCTCCCGCCTCCACTGGCCCTCTTTGAATACGAAGCCTTCCTCAACGCCCTCTGCAAATCTTTACTGCAAACCGTTCCCGTTGATCTTGTCGACTGGCCCGGAAAAGGCGGGGACGGCCCCGGCTACACCCTCAGCACACCCGGCCTGTCCGCCAAAGGAGACACCCCATGAAACTGGCACGCGTTCACACAGAAACTCATTCCGGCCCCGTCACCGTCATCGCCCGCGGAAACGAATGGGTGGAAGCCATCCCCGCAAAAACCGGTGGCTGGCAGGCCGGCGACACCGTGGTCACACCGAGCCAGTGGCTCCCGCCGGTCGTGCCGTCGGCGATCTACGCCATCGGTCTGAATTACCGCGCCCATGCGCTGGAAATGAATCAGCCTTTCCCGAGCCATCCGGTGGTCACCATGAAAAATCCGGCCGCGATAAACGCCCATCGCTGTCCAGTGGAGCTGCCCCGGTATTTGGCCAGCGATCAGGTGGACTATGAGGTGGAACTTGCGGTCGTCATCGGCAAACCCTGCAAAAACATCCGGCCGGAACAGGCTCTGGAGTATGTGGCCGGATACACGGTGGCCAACGACATCAGTGCCCGGGACTGGCAGAAAATTTACAGCGGCGGTCAATGGGTCAAAGGGAAAAGCTTCGACAGCTTCTGCCCCCTTGGTCCCGCGCTGGTCAGCCCCGAAGAAATTCCGGATGCCGGAAACCTGGACATGGGCATGGACCTCAACGGCGAACGCATGCAGGCCTCGAACACAGCGGATATGATTTTTTCGGTGCCCGAACTCATTGCCTTTCTCGCCGGCAGCTCCACCCTGCTGCCCGGAACCGTCATCCTCACCGGCACCCCGCCCGGTGTCGGCACCGCCCGCAAGCCCCCCGTCTATCTGAAACCCGGCGATCAGCTCCGCACCTGGATCGACGGACTCGGTGTTCTCGAAAATTCGGTGATCGAGGAACCTCTCACATGACCCCCGAAGGCTTCCATCAGGCCCTGGGCTCGCTGGACCCCGATGTCCGCCGCGCAGTGTTCAGCCATTGCCGCCCGCAGGCCGAACTGGAAGCCGACCTCCAAGCCCGTTCCCGCGAGGACACGCCCCTCGCCGGAGAGCTGTGCCTGTTCAAGGACAACTACGATCTGGCCGGCTTCCCGACCGACGCCTCCACCGGTTTTCTGCACACCCTGCGTCCCGGCCCCCATCCCGACGGAGCCCTGGTCCGCAAGGCCAAAGCCGCCGGCCTCACCGTGGCCGGAAAAGTGCATATGAACCCCTTCGCCTATGGACTCGACGGTGCAAATCCCGTTTTTGGCGACTGCCCCCATCCCTTTCTCCCCGGCCATTGCAACGGTGGATCCAGCAGCGGCAGTGCCTGGGCCGTCGCCCGCGGCTTTGTCCCCATCGCCTTTGGCACCGATACCGGCGGCTCCATCCGCGTTCCCGCCGCCTACTGCGGACTCTTCGGCTTCAGAATGTCCCCCAATGCATGGGCCCTCGACGGCTGCTTCCCCCTTTCACCCTCCTACGACTCTGTGGGCTGGTTCACACGCACAGCCGACGAAATGCTCCGCTTCAGCAAGGCCCTTCTGGATCTTCCCACGCCACAAACCGATCCCCTGCGCGTCAGCAGCACCCTGCCGGAGGATTCCGCCTTCGACCGCGCCGCCCGACGGCGGATACATGGAACATTTACTCCCTCCTCCTTTGATCCCGAATTCAAAGGCGAAGCCCGGATGCAGGCCTTCAGCGTCCTTCAGAGCCGCGAAGCCTACACTCTCCATCAGCCCTGGATCGACCAACAGCCGGAAGCATACGACCCCGTCACCCGCGAACGCATCCTCCGGGGAGGCGCATGGTCCTCCGCGCAAATCGAAGCCTCCCGCGATC
>PXDP01000316.1 GCA_003565035.1 PVC group bacterium
CTCAGAAGAATGACCTGTTCGTTTTCAAATAATGGCATCCAAATCATGTCATCATCAAAGGTGACCCAACTCATTGGTTCAAGTACAAGATCATATTGAGGTTCAGTTTTCCATGTCTCCGTTTCATATTGAAATATGTAAAAACCCTCCTCGCGGAAAACACCCCTGATCCTGCGAATATCCCCGGCGGTAAGTGCTGACCCCAAGCGCACAATGACGGGTTGATCGCGGTTCATATGTATTCGAAGTGTTTCACGAATTTCCCTGCGCAATTCAGTGTAGTTAGCGACAGACTCACCGTTCCATCGAAGATGCCCGGCATTATCCATATCCAAAACAAAACTAGACTGTGATCGGCATCCCGCCATCACAAACAGTAAAACCAGTAAGACCGCTGAGGATTTCATAAACCTATCATCATAAAAATTTCCCAAGTTTACTGCAAGACTTTAGAGATCGCCCGCTTACTTTGTTCCTGCAACAGGGTGCAGAAAGAAGAGTCCAAATTATCCAACAAGCTCATGAAGCATCTCCTGATTGATCAAATCCATATTTCGGCGGGTGACACGCATGTCCCTGAGGGCCTGTTTGACCGAGGCTCGCCAAAGACGGCAATCCGCATCATACGTCAGTTCTGCACGTAGGCTCTCAGGACTTTGGGCGGTATGCACAAATTCGATGTGACCGTACTCTCCGCAATCCACCACATGACTGCGCCCCGAGGACATCAAAGAAATCCAATTGAATGGAATCTGGGAAATCACGCCGGCATCGCTGAGCGCGGATTCAAGGCTGATGTAATTCAATTCACCCGCCCGCAGCCTGGCCGCCGCATGGTACAGGATTCGTCCGGAAGGATAATCTCTCAAGGGATAAAGCAGGTGAATCAGCCTCCTCGAACAAAACGATCATCTGGGTTCCTCTCCCCCATGGAACAGCAGCACTACACATTCCCGCCCGTACCGCCCGCCATTGATTTGCAGCTCGATGAAATGCTCGCCGGGATAGAGGGACCGGGTGGTGGTGACGCGGAAGAGGGGCAGCGTTTTGCGCAGGGTGCGTGCGGCATGCGGATCGAGTTCGAGGGTGGTCCACTTGAAGACCTTTTCACGGAGCACGCCGGTTTTTCCGGGAAATGAGACCAAGAGATCAAGCATCAGCGACTGGGGTTTGCCGGTGGTGTTTTCCAAGTCTGCCTCCAAGGTCACGGAATCGCCGGTTTTACAACGAGCTGGTTTTGCGCGAAGGCTGACGTTTATCGGTGGATGGGGAGAGTATCCCATGAGGGCAAGTGCCCGGGGATGCCCGGCTTTAATAAGGCTGCGCAGGGCGTGCCGGATGATCCACGCCCGCCCGGCCCCGGCATTTTTCTGCCAGGCTTCCATCCGGTCCAGCACCGCCTCCGGATGGTCTTTGGTGATATCATTGATGCAATTCGCCACCGATTTTCGCACATAGAGACTGGGATCATCTTTAATGGCATCAAGGATCGGCCAGATTGGCGACGGGTCGTGCACCAGCGCATTCAGCCGTTTGCCCCAGGGGAGCCGGGGGCGCACCCCTTCCGAACACCAGCGGCGCACATGCTCACTTTCGTGGGATGTCAGCTCCCGCAGCACCGCAAAGGTCCGTTGCGGCTCCTGTTCTACAAACGGACGCACCGCAAATTCGGAGCTGAAGCGCTGGGTCAGTTCAATCATGGTTTCAAAGGATCCCTCAAAATCCGCCAGGCCGTGTTCAGCGATGAAATGGCCCACCGGCCACTGCAGCCAACCGTCGTTCATGGGTTCGTTGTCCGCTTTCAGGGGCGGCAGACTGTTCCGCAGAATCTTCAGCGCGGCGGACACATCCTCCGGCAGGCACCTTGCCAGCGCATCGGCAAACTGATGCACCCGTCCATGAAACTCCAGATCCGCCAGATTTTTCGCCGCCAGCGACTCAAAGTGTTTTACAGGAAATTCCGGCCAGGCCCCGTGAATCTGATCCCCCAGCATCCGGGCCGCCTCGGCATCGAACCAATCCTTAAATAATTTCTTTTCGGGTTCAGTGTTCATACACTCTTCGGATCTGTAAATCCCGCAACTCCCACACGCCGGTTCCCGTCGAGGTGCGGAACATCAGCTGGTCCATGTGAGGGCCGACCCGTACACTCCCCTCCTGCGCTTCCCACTCCGGACCGGCAGGCGCGGGCGCCATTTCCCAGACGGTGCGGTTCAGGCGGGTTCCGGCACCCGCACGCAAAGCCCGGTACCGGGCATCCGAAATCCCGAATCCCACCGCATAGACAGCCGGTTCTTCAGGTTGCTCCGTCTCCATGTCCTGCCTCAGCCCCCGGGCCTCCCAGCTCAGATGATACTCCGCATCCTCCAGGAGCGGAAAATCCCGGCTGATCACCAGAAAATGCCCGGGCTCCTGATGAATTTGAAATATCAGTTCTCCCTCCACCTCATCGGGACCGCTCCGGTTTTCCCTGCGGCCATAGGGAAGCCGCATCCGCCATTCCGGGCGCTGTGCCGGAGAGAAAAAATCCTCCGCCAGCAGCGGCGGCCCCAACAGCGGTTCCGCCAGCCGGGCCTCCAGCGCCGTAACCGCCGCCTCAAGGTCGACGTTCTCCTCCTGCGGATCCCGAAGTTCTTTTAATGCCGCCAGAATTCGCTCATCCCGTTTCCGCTCCGCCCGCAGAAGTGCCCCCTGCAATTCATCCCGTTCCACCCGGAGTTCCTCCGGCGTTTCCCCCACCCCCGGCGCATCCCGCTCATCCGCGATCACCACCATCAAATCGATATCCCCGACTTCCTCCGCCGCCCGGAAACGTGCCTCAAGCGCTTCCCGGTAATCCCGATGCACCACCTCAAGCCGGACCGCATGCTGCCGGGCAATTGACGCCTGCAGATCCTCGGGAAGCAAAGCCTCCCCGGCAAAAAAGCCCGGAGAGCCGAAAAAAACAAGCGCACAAAATCCAAGTCGCAGAAGGTTTAGACATTTCATACGGCAAAGCCTAGCGGATGCAGAACTCCTCTGGCAATTCCTTTTTCACCCCCATCACGGCTGCAATCCATAGCGCAGTCGTATAAACCAGGGGCCTACGCCCTCGGGGGAGAACGTGGCTTCAAGCGTTTCGCGGGTTTGCGTCTCCTCCAACACCTGCAGGGTGACCTCCTCTAACGGGTACCAGACCTCCAAATCATTGGAAATTTCGAAATCAAATTCCAGAGTTGTGGCCAGTCTGTTGCGGGTAAAGCGAAGGCGGCTTGTTTCGCCGCCCCCGGAGGAGAAGGACAGGAGATCGCCACGTGTCGCCTGCATCGGATCCACCCCCAGTGCGTAGGCTTCCAGGTTGCTGATTTGCAGCGGACCGTTGCGGTCCGCCGGATCTCTGCGGTCCTCCGGCACGCCGGTGCCCGCAACCCAGTCCTCAAAAGGCAGAGCCGGGAGGCCCGGCAGGGTTTCAAACGGAATTTGCCGAACGGTGACCGGAAGCCCTTCGGAAGTATTGGACGCAAACGGCATGGCCGTCAGCCAAATTTCCCCGCGCGAATCCCAGGCCCAGCGCTCAAATTCCGGGTCGGACGTGCGCAAATTGATGTCATCAATTTCCTGC
>PXDP01000286.1 GCA_003565035.1 PVC group bacterium
AACCACTGAGGACACTGAAGGCACTGATGCTGTGAGGCAGAGGGTTCAGGAGGGGGTGAACCACCGATGACACCGATGAACACCGATGCTGTGAGGCAGTGGGGAAGAAAAACCACTGAGGGCACTGAAGGCACTGATGCTTTGAGGCAGAGGGTTCAGGAAGGGGAACCACCGATGACACCGATGAACACCGATGAACACCGATGCTGTGAGGCAGTGGGGAAGAAAAACCACTGAGGCCACTGAAGGCACTTATGCTGTGAGGCAGTGGGTTCAGAAGGGGAACCACCGATGAACACCGATGCTGTGAGGCAGTGGGGAAGAAGAACCACTGAGTACACTGAAAGCACTGATGCTGTGAGGCAGAGGATTTGAAGGAGATAAGTGAAATGTCAGAAGAACAAGAACCTTTATACAAAGCAGAGTCGAAACAACTGATTGGTTGCGCGTTGCGTGTTCATCGGGAGTTGGGTCATGGGTTTTATGAAAAGCCCTACGAGAATGCCCTAGTGATCGAGTTTGAAGTAAATGGATTTTCGTTCCATCAGCAGCGTCAGTTTCAGTTGACATACAGAGAACGACCGATTGGCTTGTTTATTCCTGATTTGATCGTTTTCGACAAGATTATTGTGGATACGAAGGTCATTGAGTGCATTGGAGATCATGAAATAGGTCAGATGATCAACTACCTCAAAATCACCGGACTCCGTCTGGGATACATCATCAATTTTAAACACAAGAATTTGGAGTGGAAGAGAGTGATTCTTTGATCCCGAATGAAACGTGTTTTCACCATAGATTACGCTGATTATTACTGATGAATTCCACAGAACTGAATATTTTATGAGTGAGAGAAAAAAACATATTCATGGAACCCTGAACTTTGATGTATTTCAGAGGAAAGGATCAGTGTTTTCAGTGCTATCAGTGGTTTTCTTATTTTCACATCTAACCTTTGAAGTCTTATGAGCAACGAAACAGCCAATCCGGAATCTGAAGCGCTGACGGGCGCGTATGAAATTCTCCGCCGGCGCCTGCGCGGGCATGGAGATGTGCTGCGCGAACGCGTGGACAAACTGAATGCGGCCCGGCGGGATGTGTTCGGGTCGGTGGAGACGAAACTCACCGGCACGGAGCGCGTGTTGACCGCCAACAATTGCGTTCCGCGCGATATCGTGGCGGTGGGCTCGAAGTTTTTGTTCGGTTACAATGTACAACTGGGTCTGCGCAAGGACATGACGCCCGCGGATGTGTTTGCGCTCTACACCTTTGACAAGAATGGCTTCAATGAGGCTCCACCGGACTTTCTGGAGGTTCCGGAGTTCGTTCGGGATTTCACCGAACTTTACAAATACTACAAGAACACGACCTTTGTGAAATTCTTCCGGGTGGGTCCGCATGTGTTTATGGTGTTCCGGGTGGGCAAAGACGTGAAGGACGTGAAGTGCTTCAAGTGGCTGCGCGGGGATGACGGGTCGATGCGCTATGAGGGCAACCGCAGTGACCACGAATACCGCTATCCGTCCCAGCACGAATTTCAGTGGATCCGCGCGACCCGCGATATGCACCGTCCGGGTACGCATCCGCACATTTCTTTTGAGGACCGGGTGTTTGTGGAGACGGTGGGCGGTAACCTGACCATCAAGATTGAGGACAATACCACCAGCGGCGAGGGGATTTATTCGGAGCCGGTGGACGATCCGGATCAGACCCTGGATGACGCGGAGTATTTCTTTGCGGCGGTGGGAAATCTGATTCTGATGAAGATTCGTCCGTATCGGGAAGAGAACTACCGCTATTTTGTCTACAGCGAAAAAGTGCACGAGGCGCGGCGCCTGGATGCGATTGCCGGGGCGTGTGTCCTTTTGCCGGAAGACCACGGGATCATTTTCTCGAACGGCTATTACCTGCAGACCGGCGAATTCAAGCAGTTCGAGGGCGGTCAGACGGGCATGCTGTTCGAGCGCCGGGTCTCGTCGCCGAATGGTGAGGATACGCTCTATATTTTCTACAACCGGGAAACGGGGATGTATTCCCTGCTTTCGTATAATCTGATTGCGCTGAAGGCGGATACGCCGATCGACTGCAACGGCTATTCGCTGTTCAAGGACGGGGAGCTGGTGTATTTCCGGGCTCAGGAGGAGCCCACGAAATCGCATGTGCTGCAAATTTGGCAGACCCCGTATGCGCGGGATGCGGAAGTGGTGAGCGACAAAACCGACAGCATGCTGTTTAAAATCGGGAACCGGGATATTGTTCGATGCATGGCGGGGTGTCAGACCTTGATTGGTTTGCTGAACCGCGAGGACAATTACGCGAATTTGTATTTGGATGTGTCGCGTCAGTCGACGGATTTGATCGACAGCTATTTCTGGATTCGTGATGAGAAGGCGTTCAATCTGGGCGAGCCGCTGGATGAAATCAAAGCGGCGGCGGCGGCGGCGATTGATGAATACGAGAAGGTGGTGCAGTTGCGTCAGGCGGCGGCAAGCCGGCTGGCGGAGGCGGAAACGGAAACCCGGGATCTGCTGAACGAAATTCGGCTGCGGCGGCATGACACTATCAATGGTCACGTGGAAACGCTGACATCGCTGCGGGCCTTGCGCGGGAAGGTGATCTCGCTGCGGGATCTGCGCTACATGGACATGGAGAAGGTGGAGGAACTGGATACGCAGGTGCGCGAGGCGACGGAGCGTCAGGCCCGCCGCTGTGTGGATTTTCTGCTGGGGGAAACGGCCCTGGTTCCGTACGCGGAGCGGATCGCGGAGTTGGAGCCGTCGATTGGCAAACTCGAGAAGGTTCGGGAGGGTCAGGAGCTTCGGGAGGATATCGAAAAGGTCAGCAGCGAACTGGAAATGCTGATTGATATTGTGAGTAACCTGAACATTGAGGATGCCACCCAGCGCACGCGGATCATCGATGGGATTTCGGCGATGTTCTCGACGCTGAATCAGGCCCGCGCGGGCTTGCAGAACAAGTTGAAGGCTCTTGCGGCGGTGGAGGGCGAGGCGGAATTCGCTTCGCAGATGAAACTGCTGTCGCAGGCGGTGATCAACTATCTGGATGTGAGCGATACCCCGGCGAAGTGCGAAAGTTATTTGAGCCGGGTGATGATTCAGTTGGAGGAGCTGGAAGGAAAATTCGCGGATTTTGATGACTATATTCTCAAGCTTTCGGAAAAGCGGGAGGAGATCTACAATGCGTTCGAAACGCGGCGGCTGGGATTAGTGGAGGCCCGCAACAAACGTGCGGACACCCTGCAGCGGAGTGCGGAGCGGATCTTGTCGAGCATTCGCTCGCGGATTGAGACCTTCAAGAGCGTCGAAGAGATCAACGGATATTTTGCGTCGGATCTGATGATCGAAAAGCTGCGCGGCATTGTGGATCAGTTGATCGAGATGGACGATCCGGTGAAGGCCGGAGATATCGAAACGAAGCTGAAAAGTGCGCGCGAGGACGGGGTGCGGCAGTTGCATGACCGTTCGGAATTGTTTGTGGGCGGCGCGAATGTGCTGAAGTTCGGCCGGCATCAGTTCACGGTGAATACGCAGGCCTTGGATCTGACGATTGTGCCGCGCGGGGATCAGATGATGATCCATC
>PXDP01000512.1 GCA_003565035.1 PVC group bacterium
CGCGGATTTGAGTTTACCGGCGGACGCCTCACGATTCCCGCCCATGCCAGTGAGGCCCTGATCCATCAGATTCAGCAAACCCACAGTTTCACCCTGGAAATTGGATTTCTAACCACTCACCGGATTCAGAACACCCCCATTGTCTGCTTTGGCCCAAGCCCTGAGGAGGCCAATCTGGCCCTGCTTCATCAAAATCAAAACCTGACGCTTCTTCTGCGCACCACCGGGCAGGACGGACAATCCGTTCTGAACCGTGTGGATCTCGGCCCCGCACAGGAAGGCCGCATGCAGCATCTGCTCATCACCTACCGCCCCGGGGATCTGGCCGTGTACCGGAATGGATCAAACAGCCGCCGTAACCGGGCCGATGCCTCCGGCGATCTGCGCGACTGGGAAATGAAGCCGCTGCACATCGGCCATGCCGATATCCCGGACCCCGCCCTGCCCGCCACCGGATGGAATGGCACCGTGGTGAATCTGTCCATGAATGCCATCCCCATCTCCTCCCGCCAGGTCACCACATCCTTCGAACGCTTCGTTTCGTTTATAACCCAGCGATAATGCCCGCATGAAAGAGCTGTTCCGCTCCATCCGCACCCATATCCTCATCGGAGGCATTCTCATCACCCCCATCGGGGTGACCCTCTGGGTGCTGCTCATGCTGGTGAATCTGCTGACCTCCTCCCGGATGAGTCAGTGGCTGGTCTCGCCCGTAATCCGCTACATGCCCGGGCGGGAAATCACCGCCGTGCAGGCCCTGGTCAGTCTGGCCGTGGTTTTGTCCGTACTTTTTGTCATCGGGGTCATTTTCCGAAATCTGCTCGGACGGCGCGCGTACCGGGTCCTCGACAAACTGATGGAGCGCACCCCGCTCATCAACAAAATCTACATGTTTGTGCGGACCGTCAGTGAATCCATTGTTTCCCAGAAAGAAACGATGTTCAGCGAAGTGGTGATGATCGACTATCCCCGTCCCGGCCTCAAGGCCATCGCGTTCATCAGCACCCGCGTGCCGCCGGCCATGTCGCTGAAAGCCGGACTCATCGAAGAGCCGCATGTGTATGTTTTCCTGCCCACCACCCCGAATCCAACCTCGGGATTTCTACTGCTGGTCCCCGAGTCGCAGATTACCCGGCTGGACATGACCACCACCGACGCCATGCGCCTCATTGTTTCCGCCGGGGCCGCGGGCCCCGGGCACCCCGACGAGGGCCAGGTCCCCTCCCTGCTCGAAAAACTCGAACACATGCTCGAAAGCCGCCGCCTGGCCAGTATCCGTCCCGCTCCCGAACCCAATGCCAATTTGAACCTCACCGACGCGGACGATGGATGAGCGCATCCTGAAAGATGAAGCCCTCGTCCTCCGCTGGTATCCGGTAACCGACACCTCCCGCGTGGTGGTCTGGTTCACCCGCCATGCCGGAAAAGTCTCCACCCTGATCAAAGGCTCCCAGCGCCCTAAAAGCTGGGTCCTCGGTCAGTACGATCTGTTCTACACCTGCGAACTGCTCTTTTACGCCCTGGCCCGCGATGAGTTGCACCATTTCAAGGAATGTTCGCCACTCAAACGCCGCCGGGGCCTGCGCAGCAACTGGCGGGGCTGCGCGGCCGCCTCACACATCACCGATCTCCTCCAGCGGGTCACCCCGCCCCGGGCGCAAAACGAACGTCTTTTCGATCTGACCGCCGCCGTGCTGGATGTCTACGCCCGCGGCGAAACCGCCCCCCTGCCGCTCTTCTGGTACGAACTTCACCTGTTGCGCGAACTCGGCCTGGCACCGGATCTGGGAACCGAGGACCCCGTGAAACCCGTATTCGCCTACGAGGAGGGGCGCATCATCTCCGCAAGTCAGCGCCATCAGGGACAATCCTCACCGGTCACCCCCGGAGCCCTGGCGCTGATGCGACGCCTTCTCCGCGAGGACCGTCCCGACGCTCTGACCCGGCTCCGGGCCCTGCCAGAACAGGTCCACGAAATCACCCGCCACCTTGAACACTTCGCCGCCTGGCACCTGGATCACGCCCCCGCCTCCCGCCGTCTGGCCCTGGAGATCATGCTGCGATGAAACGCCCCGCCTGTTTCCGGACCCCCGGGGTCTGGATCCCCCTGATCCTGACGCTGTATACCCTCCTGATCTTCCGGGAGGTCTGGCCCCGGAATGTCACCCTGTTCGCCCAGGATCACAACATTGGCCTCATGGCGCAATACAAAGCCGAACTCCCGCAGGGACTCTTCACCGGATTCTGGCGGGCCGGTCCGTTTCTCGGCCGCATGGGCGTGCATCCCATGACCTCCGCGAACCAGCTGCTCGCCCTGCTGCCGCTGGAGTTCTTCTTCGACTGGATTTACGGCTTCTATCTGCTGGCCGGCTCATTATTTTTAGTCGGGTTCCTGCGCCTGCGCGGCCTCTCTCCCGTTCCGGCTCTGATCGGAGCCCTCACCGCCTTCTGGATCGGCAGCAACCTCACCCTGGCTCACCCCGGCCATCTCGAAAAATTCGCCGTCCTCTGTTTTGCCGCCGCCACGCTTTACGGACTCGAAAAGCTCTTCCAAACCCGCCGCACCCCCTGGGGCCTTTTCACCGGCGGCAGTCTGGGCATGATGGCCATGCACCAGGGCGATGTCGCCCTCTTCTTCGCCCTCCCCCTCGCCGCCTGGTTTCTTTTCCGAATTTTCATAGACACCACCCCAGCCCCTTTTCCGGCAGGGACTGCCGGATTACACTCCGCATCCCGCACTCCGCATTCCGCATTGCTTCTCCTCTCACTTCTGATCCCCCTTGTCCTCATGGGCCTGGAGGCCTTCCGCTTCGCGCAGGACGCACACGTCCGCGGGGTGGCGGTGCTGGAAGAAGGCACTCCGGAGCATCAGTGGGATTTTGCCACCCAGTGGAGCTGGCCGCCGCAGGAGGCGATCGACCTGATTGCCCCTGATTTTTTCGGACGCTGGAGCGGTCATGAAATCCGCCCCTACACCGGCATCACCGGCCGTTCGCCCGAATGGGAAACCACAGGGGACGGCTTCGCCAACTTCAAACTCGAATCCACCTACCTCGGGATGATTCCGTTCGCCCTCGCCCTCTTCGCGCTTCTGCATCAGCCCCGCGGCCGCGAACGCCGTTTCTGGGCTCTGGCCGCGCTTGTGGCCCTCCTCCTCGCCGCCGGCAAATTCACCCCCCTGTACGGACTTTTTTATCGGCTGCCCCTCATGGGGTCCATCCGAAACCCCAACAAATTCCTTCAGGTGTTTCAGCTCCTGCTTGGGATTCTTGCCGCCTTCGGGGCACAGAGCCTGACCGAAGCCCCGCCGTTGCTTCGCAAACGTTTTGCCGCCGGACTGGCGGTCACCGCCGCCCTGCTGGGACTGGCCGGTTTGCTGATTCAAAGCAGTGACCCGCTGCAACTGCGCGCCTTTCATAACACCCCCTGGGAGGCCTATGGCCAGGCGGTTCTGCAGGGACGGCAGTCCGCCCTGCTCCACGCCGCAGTCCTTGGAATGCTCACCGCCGGAATCACCGCCTTCCTCCATCCGCGCGGTCTGGTTCTGCTGGCCGGTCTCCTGGCACTCGACGGAGCATC
>PXDP01000124.1 GCA_003565035.1 PVC group bacterium
CCAAAGAGGTCAAGGCTTGTCCGACAGCGGAATCCAGTCCAACGCGCTCTTCAATTTTTTCCAGCGTGTAGGTCCCGGGAACATTCTGCAGCAAAAATCCGGCCACCGCCAAGACAAAACCCAACAGGAACAGCCGAATCCCACGGTTTCGTTTACGGGCTGGAGACATAGGTCAAGGTCAACTTTCCGCGGTCCCGGAGTTCAGAGTTTCGGGGTTCGGCGTTTCGGGGTCCGGTTCCGGAGAGTCCGTCCCGGAGTCCGCTTCAGGCTCCGGTTCGGCTGCGGAAGCCTGAAGATTCATCTCCTGCTGTACTTCCAGATTCCGGCGCATTTCCTCCATGCCGGGGAGTTCATCGAGATTTTTGAGGCCAAAGTGCTCCAGAAACGTCTGGGTGGTGCCATACAGCCAGGGTTTACCCGGCAGTTCACTGCGGCCCACCACCTTGATCAATCCCATTTCCAGGAGCGTCCGTACGATGGAATCCACCGCCACCCCGCGGATCGACTCAATCTGCGAGCGCTGGATCGGCTGACGGTATGCAATAATGGACAGGGTTTCCAGCGCGGGTTTAGAGAGCTTGTTCGGTTTTCCTTTATCCAGCAGCTCCCGCAGCCAGGGGCCGGCGGATTTGGTGTTCCGCATCCGGTAGCCTTCGGCAATCTCGGCAATTTCTACGCCCAGTTTGTTTTCCTCCAGCTCCTGACGAAGCTCTTCGAGGGCTTCGGTCACCTCTTTGGCGGAAATATCGGTAAACGTTGCCGCAACGCCTTCGTAATTCTGGGCGGCCCGGCGGAACACATTGACCATCTGCCGGATGCTCAGCGGCTCCCGGGTGGCAAACAGCATCGCTCCGATGATTTCTTTAATCTCGGGCAAAACCTCAGGATCATGACTCATGTTTGGCCTCCTCGAGCACATCCTCCAGGGTCATTTCCTCAACCGGGTCCTCTTCCTCCTCGGCTTTTAAAATCACAATATCGGTAAAATCACCCGGTTCCTGGGCGGCACGGATCTGCTTGAGACGGATCAGCTCGAGGATGGCCAGAAACGTGCAGACCATTTCGCTGCGGGATTTCATGCCCTTGAAAAGGCCATGCAGTGACTGCTTCCGGCCTTTGCGCACCACC
Organism: PVC group bacterium; assembly: GCA_003565035.1. GTDB lineage: Bacteria > Verrucomicrobiota > Kiritimatiellia > SS1-B-03-39 > UBA6053 > PXAS01. The sequence continues at coordinate 1,129 of PXDP01000124.1, forward strand.
TCCTGCATGAGGAAGTCCACCTTGTCGGCCACGGTGTAACGCTCTGCAAAGATTTCGGTGAGATCCTCTTTCTCGGAACGCTTCAAAATCTCGCTGAAACTGCTGAGCAGATCAAAAATGCTCACATCGCGGAGCGAAAGATCGGGATCTTTGCCCAGCACCACGTTGTCATCATCCGGAAAAAACACGTTGTGCTGCGACTCCTCCAGCTCCTCCAGAAAGCCCGCCGCATCCTTGAATTTTTTGTATTCCACCAACTGGCGGACCAGATCCAGCCGGGGATCCTCCTCGTCTTCCTCCAGTGCCTGTCGCTCCTCCTCCGGCAGCAGCATCCGGCTTTTGATCAGCATCAGCGTGGCCGACATCACCAGAAATTCCCCGGCGATATTCAGGTCCAGCATCCGCATGAGCTTCAAATATTCGGAATACTGCGTGCAAATCCGCTCAATGGGAATGTCGTAAATATCGACCTCCTCTTTTTTGATCAGGTAAAGCAGCAGATCGAGCGGACCTTCGAAAACGTCCAGCTTCACATTATAGTCGGTGGATTCTTTTTCCATGATTTACTCCAGTCCCACTGCAGCCCGTGCGGCCTGCAGAACCGGACGAATGGTTTCCCGGGCCCGGGCGGCACCCGCCTGCAGAACATCCTCCACTTCATCCGGATGCGCCTCCAAATAGGCCCGTTTCTCGCGAAACGGTTCAAAATGCGCCTCGAATTTTTCCGCGAGAGCCTTCTTCGCCTCGCCATAGCCCATGCCGCCGGCGCGGTACCGCTCCGCCAACCCGGCCGCTTCGGCTTCAGAAGCAAACAGACGGTACAGCGCATAGACGTTGCAGGTGTCGGGATCTTTGGGCTCCTCCAGCGGGGTGCTGTCGGTCACCACTTTCATAATCGTTTTGCGCACCTGTTTGGGCGGGCCGAAAATCTCAATCGTATTCCCGTAGGATTTGGACATTTTCTGTCCGTCCACGCCCGGCACCACGGCCACCTCATCGCGAATCATGGGATCCGGGAGTTTGAACACATCCCGGCCCGTGTGACGGTTGAACTTTCCGGCCAGATCACGGGCGATCTCCAGATGCTGTTTCTGATCTTTGCCCACCGGCACAATATCGGCATTCACGCAGAGAATGTCCGCCGCCATCAGGACCGGATAGGCGAAGAGCGCATGGTTGGCATCCATCCCCCGCGCGGTTTTATCCTTAAAGCTGTGAGCCCGCTCCAGCAAACCCATCGGACACACCACACTCAGCAGCCAGGCCAGTTCATGCACTTCGGGCACATCGCTCTGACGGTAAAACACCGTCCGCGCCGGATCCAGGCCGCAGGCAAGAAAATCATAGGCGACATCCCGCACATACTTGCGCAGCAGATCCGCATCCTTCACCGTCGTCAGGGCGTGATAATCGGCAATAAACAGAAACACCTCATTGGCCTCCTGAAGCGCCAGCGCGGGCTTCATCATGCCGAAGTAGTTGCCAATATGTAAATTGCCGGAGGGCTGAATTCCAGAAAGCACTCTCATAAAAATCCTCTTGTGATCAACAAAAAGGATCCAATAACCCAATCCCCTCCGGGGTGCAATGGAAATTCTTCAAAAGGAATCCACTTGTATTTCCGGCTTCCGTATACGAAAGAGTCTGCCTCACCCCTCTGATCCCGGATTCTGATCGCATGTCCATACCCGCCAAGCCACTGAAAACCTTTCTCGCCGCCTCCGGAGTTCTCCTGCTCCTCGGACTTCTTGTCTATGCCGGCTGGCGGATTGACCCCGAGCGCATCCGGCAATGGCAGGAGGACGCCCCGGTGGTGCCTTTCTTTATCGCCTTGGCACTGCTGCCCCTGGTCGGAATTCCCACCACCCCCTTTTTCATGGTGTCAGGCGCCGCCTACGGGATTTTCGTCAGTCTTCTGGGAACCATGCTGGCCCTCTCCGCCAACCTCATCCTGTCCTTTGCGATCGCCCGGGGCGGACTCAGCCCGCTTCTGGAAAAGCTGCTGGCCAAAACCGGCCACCGTCTGCCCGATTTTGATGATAAACGCGAGATTCACTTCACGATCATGGTCCGGATGATCCCCGCCATGCCCAATTTCGTCAAAAATTACCTGCTCTGCCTCGCCGGGATTTCTTTTCCGGTTTATTTCGGACTCTCCCTGCTGATTTCGATGCTCTACGCCGCCCCGTTTATCATTTTGGGCGAATCCATTCTCGAAAAAGACACCACGGACCTGGTCATTGCCGTGGTACTGTTGCTCGGCCTGAGCGGGATCGCCCATCTGGTGCGCAAAAAAATGCAGCACTGAGTTGCGCCTGGAGAGTTGCGTCCGGAGAGTTGCGTCCGGAGAGTTGCGTCCGGAGATTACTCTTCCGGCTCCAGGCGCAAGGACGCAGGCACCAGCAGGTCATAGCGCAGGGTATCGCCGCCCGGCCGGGTAATTTCCGC
>PXDP01000484.1 GCA_003565035.1 PVC group bacterium
CATGGACAACTTTTTCACCGGGCAGAAGGAAAACATCGCCCATCTGATCGGAAATCCATACTTTGAGCTGGTCCGGCACGATGTGACTCTGCCGTACTTCTGCGAAGTGGACGAGATCTACAACCTGGCCTGTCCCGCGAGTCCGGTGCATTATCAGTTTGATCCGGTGCAGACCACCAAGACCAGTGTGCACGGGGCGATCAATATGCTCGGCCTGGCCAAACGCACCAAGGCACGGATTTTCCAGGCCTCCACCAGCGAAGTGTACGGCGATCCCGATGTGCATCCCCAGCCGGAAAGTTACTGGGGACGGGTAAACACCACCGGCATCCGCAGTTGTTACGACGAAGGCAAGCGCTGCGCGGAAACGCTGTTTTTTGATTATCACCGCCAGCACGGCGTGGAGATCAAAGTGGTCAGGATCTTCAACACCTACGGCCCCCGTATGCATCCCAACGACGGCCGCGTGGTTTCGAATTTCATTGTTCAGGCGCTGCGGGGCGAAGACCTGACGATTTACGGCGACGGCTCCCAGACCCGGAGTTTCTGTTTTTACAGCGATTTGATCGAGGGGTTCCGGCGGCTGATGCAAAGTCCCGCCGAGTTCACCGGGCCGGTGAACATCGGCAATCCGGGTGAATTCACCATGCTGGAGCTGGCGGAGAAAGTGATCCAGCTCACGGGGTCCGCCTCAAAGATTGTGCATCGCCCCCTGCCGCAGGACGATCCCAAACAGCGCCGGCCCGATATCACCCTTGCCCAAAACGCCCTCGACTGGAAACCCACGGTCATGCTCGACGAAGGTCTGCAGAAGACGATCGAATATTTCCGAAAGGCTTTACAGATTCAGGGCTGAGCCAAGGCTCACGCTTCCTGCAGGGAAAAGGATTTTGCGTCGAGTCCGGTGAGATCGTCGGGCCGGGAGGTCAGGAGAAAGATCTGGCGTTCGGTTTCAAGTTCGCGGACGGCCCGCAGCAGGGCCTGACGGGCTTCGGGGTCGGAAACCGCGAGAATATCGTCGAGAAAGAGGGGGAAGCGGATGCCGCGGGTTTCGGTGGTTTCGATGACGGCAAGCCGGACGGCGAGCGCGAGGTGCACGCGGGTGCCGGTGGAGAGTTGTTCGGGGGGGTAGGGTTCCCCGTTGACACGGGTGTCGTGAATGACCAGTCGGCCGTCGTGGACCTCGGGCCGGCTATACCGGCCGTCCGTGAAGCGTCCGAGCCAGGTTTCGAGCCCGCGGATGACTTCCGGGGTGTTTTCCCGCCGTACCGCCTCCTCGAGGGCTTCGCGGACCAGAAAGCCGGCCCGGCGTTCGATAAAGCTTTGCAGAAAGGTTCCGGCTTCCTCGATGCGGGCGCTGTAGTCGCTGAGATCACCGCCACCGCCGGCTTCGAGGACACCGACGCGGGTGCGGATGTCGCTGAGGGTTTTGTCGAGGGTTTCAAGCTCCGATTCGAGACCCTCGAGCGGTTCGAGAACGGCCTGAATTTCGGCGGGCGCCGCCCGGGGTGACAGACCCAGCTCGTTGAGCCGTTCCGGGGAGATCGTCAGTTGCCCGCTCAAGGTTTCGGCGGTGTTTTTTGCAAGGCTGTATTCGGTTTCGCGTTTACGGTATTCTTTGGCGGCGGGGATGCGCTCACGGAGGGTGTCCATGCGGGTGGCGGTTTCCCCGGGGGGGATGCCAAAGCTGTCGAGGAGTTCATGCAGATCGGTTTCGGCCTCATGGGCCCGCTGTTCCGCGCGGCGGGTCTGCTCGGAGAGGTCGAAATATTCCAGGAAAACGGACAGCGTTTCAGAGGCCCGGCCGCTGGCGGGCCGGAGACGGGCCTGTCCGTATTGGTCGAAAAGGGAGGCGATTTCGGCTTCCAGGACTTCGAAGGGGGCTTCGGGTTCGGCGGCCGGGGGCTGGAGGAGGCGCTGGTGTTCTTCGTGGGCGCGGTTGAGGGCGAGGCGGGCTTCACAGACTTCCCGGGCCCGGCGGGTGGCGAGATCGAGACTGTAGGCGCTGTCGATCTGCAAGCCGGTGGTTTCCTGAAAGGCCTGAAGCAGCCGCTGGAGATTTTCCTGAAGCGGTGCGGGATTGATGGCGGCGGCCTGGCTGCGCAGCCGCCGGACATCCTCGCGCTGGTTGCCGAGGACGCGGGTGCGGAGAAGAACCATCGCCAGGGTGAGAATAAGTATGCCAAGGCTTAAGCTGAAAAGATAGGGGGCCTGCGGCTCCGCATTAAGGTGGGTATAAAGGCTGTAGCCAAGCAGGGACAGGCTGGTTGCGGCGGCGGTGAGCGTGAGAGACTGGCCGGGAAAGACGGGAGCGGCTTCGCGGAGGGCGGCTTCGGTTTCGAGCGCGTGCTTTTGGGCCAGCTCTTCGCGGAGTTTGTCCTGCTGGCCCGGAAGATGTTCATGGTCGAGCAGGCGGAGGATGCCGGTTTCGTCGGCGGGGCTGTAGTTTTCGGGCAGCGTGAGTTCCCAGCGGCTGAGGCGGGCCCGGGCTTCTTCGAGGCGCTGTTCCGCGGCGCGGAGGCGGGCGTGGTGTTCCGCCTCTTCCCGGTCACGGGTTTTGCGGAGCTGTGTAAGGTCGGTTTGCAGGGTTTGCAGGCGGGCGCGGACGGTGGCGGGCAGCGGCGCGGGGGCGGGGCTACCTCCGTGGGGGGCGAGGCGGCGGAGGCTGTCCTGATGTTCTTCGCAAAGACGGCGGTGGCGCTCGCGGGCCTGACCGGCACGGGACTGGGCATCCTCGGGTTGGCGGTCAATTCCGGGGTGAAGGCGGAGAAGAGCCTGCTGTTCCTCGTGGAGGTTTTCGGCGCGAAGGGCCGCCTGACGGGACTCGCGGAGAACACCCAGCTGGGTGCGCATTTCGATCCGTCGGCGCAGATTCTCCCGTTGGGCGGCAAGGACTTCGCTGCGGGCTTCTTCCCCGGCGATGCGGGCGGCCTCCTGTTCGCGTTCGGCGATGCCATTGGCGATGCCGGCGAGAGAGGGAGCGCGCTTATTGACGTATGGAAAGAGGGCGCGGAGGTCCACGCCGCCGGCGAAGGCTTCGCGAATGACGCGCGTGTCGTCGGTACCGGGACCGGTGATGAGGTCGTCGAGGGCGAGCCGGTAGAGGCCGGGGCGGAGGCTTTGGGGCCAGTCGCCGTCTTTGGTTTTGCGGTCGACATCGGCATGATAGGCCGTCTCGGCTCCGTCATCCTCAAGCAGGAGTTCCGCGCAGACGCGGTCTTTGCCTTTGGCGAGTTCCGGGGAGAGAATGCGCATGGCCGCGAGGGCGAGGGTGGATTTGCCGGAGGCATTGGGCCCGAGAATGGCATTGAGGCCGGGGGCAAAGGCTTCGAATGCGGCCTGGAAGCGCCCGTCGTGGAACGAGCGGATTTCGAGGGAGCAGAACCGGAGACGTTTCACAGGCCGGGCCTCCCGGCGGTGAGAACGGAGGCAAGGTTGCCGCGGAGGGCGCGGACCGCGGCCTCTCGGTCTGTTTCGGGGGAACTGCGGAGAAGATCGAAATGTTCGCCGGGGGGGATGCGGAGCTTGGCTCGGCGGTCGTCGAGATCTGCAAGCAGTTGATCGATC
>PXDP01000356.1 GCA_003565035.1 PVC group bacterium
CCGTCGCGACGCGACGAGGGACACTTCTTATATGCGGCGAACGTGGATTGAAATCCACGTCTATGCGTGGGGGCGTCGCTACGCGACTCAATCTATGACAACTTGTGCGCCTGGGGCGCATTGGAAGGTCGATTTCCCCTGCGCGGCGAAGCCGAAACCCTGCGCGGCAAAGCCGCAAAACTTCGCCCGCGCAGCGGGCTGCCCTGCCACCCCGGCGCGGCGAAGCGGCCCGCTACCCCTGCGCCGGGCAGACCACATCGGTCTGGTACAGCCGCCGGTAATCGGGAACCCGGTCCGCCGCGGTTTTAAGCAGATACAGCGCATCGAGGTCCAGGCAACCGCACGAACAAAGTCCGCTTCAGCGGCCCCGCCAGAATGCGGTGCGTTCGGGACCGCTGCGGTAGGTGATTTCCAGCGCCCTTTCCCTGGAAATCCGGCCGACCCGGCCGTCCAAATAAACAATCGTCGAGTATCCGCCGTCATAAAACCGGTCGGTCCCGTCCATTCCCCGCTGGTTTATACTGAACGGGCCCGACAAATCATACAGACTGGGGCGGTAATGAAAACCGCCCCGAAACGGCTGCGTGGCGAGTCCGTACATGAAATGCATCACTGAGGAGGGATTCTCCACCCGCATCATGCTGTTGAGACCATAGGTGGGGTGATTGCTGAGATACATGTTCAGCGCATAGGTGTTATGCGCATCGGTGCGGGGAGGATACACGGCGGCGGCAAGCGGACTGCGGAAAATCCGCATCTCACCCGAAGTGCCACTGAGCCCTTCGCTGCCGGTCAGATAGTCCCGGAACCCGCGATCGGCGGGATTGGAGCTGCCCGAGGAAAAATACCAGCGTTCAGGAGAAGGAAAGTTCTGGTGATCCAGATGATAGAGCGTGAAACCCAGGTTCAACTGGCGGAGGTTGGACATGCAGGCGGAACGCCGGGCGGATGTCAGCGCCCGCCCGGTGGTGGGAACCAGAATGGAGGCCAGCAACACCAAAATCGCCAGCACCACCAGCAGTTCAATCAGCGTGAACCCTTTTTTTCCTGGATCCCGGACACTCATGGCGCGGAAACGCCCTCCATGGGAATACTGGCGTAGCCGAATCCGTCCAGTTCAACAGTGAATGCCTGGTCTTCATCTCCGATCCGGAAGCGCCGCCGCTCTCCGGTGAAGTTGAAGAGGGTCACCTGCAGCCCGCCGGCGGCGTTCCGGTGAACGAAGCGGGTCCAGTCCCGGGCGGCCAGCCCCGGATCCTCCGGGCGCACCCGGAGCGGGGTCTCCACCTCTTCGCCGTCAAAGTAAAAAGGCTCATGCTCCCAGATAAAGCGGTTGGCCCGGCCAATGGCCAGCAGATGCTGACCGTCCAGCCATCCCCAGCCGGGGTAAAAGAAATGCCGTTCCATGCCGAAGGCCGCGCAGAGAACGATTTTCTGCTCAAGCTGGCCGGGGGTCAGACTGTTAGCGGGCGTGGCGTAGGACATTTCCGGATTCACGCGGGCGATCAGGGATATCCCCCAGATGTCACGCTGCAGGTGTTCCCGCGAGAGCCGAATCTGCTGCACCAGTTCCCCGTAGTTTATATGGTACATGCTGATGAGGTGGACATCCACATGATCGTCGCGCTCCGCCGCGCGAGGATCTTTGGGAATGGACCAGAACCGGGCATAAAGCCTCTCCTCGTCATCATAGGGGAAAAAATAGGTGTACGAAACCCGCATGCCTTCGGGATGGGGATGAAAATCGCGCACCGCCTGTCCCATGGCGCCGTAAACATTGTTGCCCACCTCCAGCCAGAAATCGATCCAGGAGCGCCGCAGCGGACCGCGGAGTTCCTCCACCTCCGGAACGGTCTCCAGGCCGGCGCGGTCCGCAAAGGCACGGCGGACAGGTTCCTCGAAGGATTCGGTTTTGTAGGGGATGCGCCAGGGCTCGTAGTCGAACATCACCCCCTCGCCCTCGCGCAGTCCGCTGAGTCGGCCCCGCGGACGGTAGGCGGCGGCGGTGCCCTCCGGATCCACCGCCATGCGGTGGGGATTGGGACCGCTCCAGAGGCCGATCTCATGCAGACGGAAACCCCGCTCGCGCAGAAAACGGTCAAAGGCCACCCGGAACGCGCCCCGCTGCGGCCCGTAAAACCGGGCCTTGGCGGTCAGACCGACCCGGCTGAGCAGCTCCGCCATGGGTTCCCAGAGGGTTTCGTCCGGATAGGCGTACATCGACATCATGCCGTAGGCACCGACATCATGCCGTCCGCGCGCCCCCTCCGGCACCGGCGGTGGCGGCGGCAGAAAGCGGAGTTCGGTCTCGGTGATCCCGTGCTCTTCGCCGTCATAAAACAGCGCGTGGCGCAGGGGAGCCGCCTGAACCGAGGGATCGGCGTCGAAGGCCAGTACCGCGTAGGGCCGGGTCCTCGCCCCCCCGTCGAAATTGGCGATATCGAGTCCGAGGGTCTGGTGACGCCGCCAGCGGCGTCCGTCCAGCTCCACCTCGCTCACCGAAGTTTCGATCGGACCGCCGTCCACGTTGTGGTGACCCTGGTGGATCACCGCCAATTCAATTTCCTCCGGCACATAATAGACCAGCGCCGGTTCACCCCGGGTCAGCCGCTCGGTCTCCGCGCGGAAAAGAAAGGTCATGGGCAAGGGATGCCCGTGGAAGCTGTGAAAAACGCGTTTGCCGCCGAAGAAACCCTCATTGCCGTCGACCGGCTGCTGGGTAACGCTCAGGGGCGGGGGCGGCGGCAGATTGCTCCGGTCCGCATTGACCTCCCGCAAGTAGCGGGCCAGCGGATTGCGGAAGGTGCCGATTGCGAATTCGTCCAGCCAGCCGTCAAAGGCGTATTTGCGCCGCCCGTCGTTCGCCAGCGGATAGCCTCCGAGGAAAAGACCGCGCCGCGAGGGCGCGATGGACATCACCTCCACCTCCCGCAGGATCCGCTGCCGGCCGTTGACCCAGAGGGCGGCCCGGCCCTGGTCAAAGGCGGCCTCGACCGTGAACCACTGCCCGCCCCGCAGACCCGGAACCGCAGTCCGCACTTCTTCAATCCGCTCGCCATCGCTGAAACGGAAGCGCAATTCATTTCCCCAGATGAACAAGTCAAAGCCGAAGCGGTCCGAATCCGCGCGGTTGCTCACCAGACAGGCTAAGCGGCTCTTTTCGGCATCGTCCACCCTGACCTCAAGACTGAGCGCCATTTGGGTGACGGGCTCCTCGAAACGGGCGCCGAGGTCCACGCGGGTCAAACTCCGGTCATCGGCAAAATACCGCAAAGCCTGACCGTAGCGGCCCTCCACGCGGTAGCGTTCCGGAGCGATGGAGCCCGCATCGTCCTGGTCGGCGATGTCCGAGGCATCGTGAAAGCCCCGCTCCCGGCCCGCGATGTCGCGCACCACCCGGTCCGAACTTTCGAAGGGCAGATGCAGCCAGACCGCCTCTGCGGGCAGCGGGAAACGGAACACCGACAAACAGAGGAGAACCAGCGTGGGGAAGAAGGTGTGATTTTTCATAGATGATGGGGAGGGAATAAGCCATTCAGACAAAAGGGGACCGTCGCGTGTGCAACGCGCGGAAAAAAGCGTGGAAAAAGAGGGAAATCGCACGGAACGGGGCCGGACGGACCCCGCTCCGTGACGGACTTATTTGGAGCGGCGGCGGCCGAGCAGCAGCAGCACCAGTCCCGAATTCAGGAGCAGGAACAGGGTGCCGGGCTCGGGAATGACGGTCACCGTGAAGTCATCCCAGTCGGTCCTGCGGTTGTTACTGCTGTGATAGGTCCGCAGGCCCGGGGCTCCGCTGAGGATGGGGCTGACGGTGTCCGTCGCGCTTACGGAAAACACGCTGGTGCCGTCCATATTCGAGAGCCCCAGCGTCAGCTTGTTCCCCACCACCTCGAAGAACATCCGGTAGTCCGTGTTGTTGGACAGGGCAAAATTGAACTCCTCGCTGGCCAGCAAGGTGCCGTTCGCGTCACCGGATTGGGAGTCGGTGTTGTCGAAACCCTTGAGAATGCGCAGTTCGAAGTTGCTGGCATTGATGTACCGCAGCATACCATGATATCCGGCGTTGTCATTCGCCGGTCCGGTGGTTTGATCGTAACGGGCAATCAGGCCGTTGCGGGTGACGGTGTTTGCGAGGGCAGTGGATTGGATGACCGCATCGATGCGGTAATCGGTCCAGTCCGCCGCGGCAAGAGGATCCCCATCCTCCGGATCGTAGGAGCCCGTAAATCTCGAAAATATTGCGCTTCCTGATCCACCGTCCGGTCGGTTAAAGCGGTATTTGTTCGATTGAATTGTCGCCGTGTTGTCGCCTGGTGCATAGGCCGTCCAGCCAGCGGGACTCGTGCCGTTGTCGCCGGTGAAGTTGGTTTCATAGAGGATGGTGCCTTCGATAAGGCTGGCCCGGGCCGGCAGGGCGGCGGCAAGGACCAGGGCCGCGAGCAAAGAGGCTCGGCGGAGCTTCGACGCCTGTGTGCGCGTGAATGTCTTCGTGAATGTCTTCATGTGTATACTCTTGGGGTTGGGGTTGCTGCCGGCGCGGAGGCGCCGGACGGGGTTTCGTCAGTGGCTGACAAAAGATCGGACCATTCGGGGCGGGTGCTTTCGCGGGCCCGGAGCCGGGCGGGGATCACATATTCCCGGCGTTCGCTGTCGGCCTGTTTTTTCCTGAGACGGGAAATCATCCCCTCCACGGCCCGGGCGGCCAGTTCCGGACCGGACAGGTCCACCGTGCTCAGGCGGGGCCGGCTCATTTCGCTGACCTGAAAGCCGCCGCCGAAGCGCATGTCTCCGAGCATGAGGATGCCCACCTCCTCCGGAACCGCCCGTCCCAGCGATTCCGCCGCGTTGCGAGCGTGGAGGGCCAGCCAGTGCTGGCCGAACATCCCCACCGGTTCCGGATGCTCCCGCAAATAGTCTCTCACAACCCCGGTGAAGTCCTGCAGCTTTCCGCGCAGCACCCGGGAGGGGATCCCCGCCTCCGCCGCCAGGTGGGTGAACAAATCCGCGCGGCGCGCCTGGGGCGCGTAGCAGTTTTCACTGAGCAGATGCAGCACCGATGCGTATCCGGCCGCCTGTAAATGCCGGATGCCCTGACGGAGGCCGTCCTCCCAGTCGAAGCTCACCACATCCAGATGCGGAGCCCCGTCCAGGGGATACTGCAGCAGCACCACCGGCATATCCGCGCGGCGCAGCAGCTCCAGCACCGCCCCGGAGACGGCGTAGGGCTGGGCGGACTGCCAGATGAGCCCGTCCACCCGCCGTTCCACCGCCGCGCGCAGGGCCCGCAGTTCGGTTTGCGGGTCCGGCATCGGGGTGAACTGGATCATGGTGCTGTAACCCCTCGCCTGCGCCAGTTGCTCAATCCCGTCGATAATGCCCGGATCGTTGAAGGGCATCACCAGCCCCAGCAGACGGGTGCTCCCCTGTTTCAAATTCCGGGCCACATGGTTGGGGACATAGCCCAGCTCCCGGGCGGCGGCCACAATCTTTTTCCGGGTCTCTTCGGCATAGCGGGTGTTGTCCGGACGGCGCAGCACATGCGACACGGTCACACGCGACACACCACAACGATCCGCAATATCCTGGAGGGTAACACTCATAAAATCCTTTATCACATCGATTATGCAGCTAAGGTAAACGTAGGCGGAATGTATGTCAATGCTTTTTTTTAATCATGTGAAAGATTTCAAAATTCCGGGGTTGAAACGGGTTTGGGACCCTTTGGTGACGCCGTAACCGGGTTTGGTTTTTGCCGCGAATCGAATTCAGAACAGGAACCACGGATGGCGATGCCCGACCACGGATGAAGATGGGGGGGCGATTACGATTAGGATTATGCGTACGACTTCTCCAGCGCGTGGAGCGGCGGTTTCGACCTGTCGCGTAGCGACATGCGACGCATAGGCGTGGATTTCAATCCACGTTGTATTGCCACACCAAAAGGATGTTGCGCCGCGTAGCGTCGCCTGACGGACCCGGGGATTTATCGCCGGAGGCGGATTTCAATCCCCGTCATTTCACATCGGAGGTTGAAACCTCCAGGTCCGTCAACCGTCGCGACGCGACGAGGGACACTTCTTATATACGGCGAACGTGGATTGAAATCCACGTCTATGCGTGGGGGCGTCGCTACGCGACTCAATCTATGACAACTTGTGCGCCTGGGGCGCATTGGAAGGTCGATTTCCCCTGCGCGGCGAAGCCGCCACCGCGATCATCGGCGGCGTCAATCCATGTGCGGGACTTCGAGGCGGGGAACGGTCCAGTCGCCGGGGTTGAAGCCGGCGGGAAGGGTGGCCAGCATGAAAGGTCCCTCTCCCTCCAGTTCCAGGGCGGCGGTGCCCTGCTCCGTCTCCACCTTTCGCTGAATCGCGCCCCGGTCGTCGAGGAGATAGAGCGTATGGGGAGGAGCGGTCTCCCTGAGCACCACGTCCAGCCGCAGGGAGGTGGCGGCCTGCGGCGACACCGTGATCAGACGCGATCCATCGTCCTGATTCAGCCAGGACACATCCGCGGCGCCTTCCTTCAGAGCAAGGCTGAACCCGTCGGTGGAAAGGAAAAGCGCCCCGGCCAAAAGTCCGCCCCGCAGGGTCTCTCCCTCCCGGCGAAGGGCCAGAAGCCGGCCCTGATGGCGGACGGCCGGACGCGGCCGGCGCCGAACTGGCCACCATCTGGAAACCGCGGGGGAAAACGGCGGGACACCAGCGGGCCAACGCGCTCGCCTTTCACTGGCAATCGCCGCGGCGCGACTGGATTCCCGGCTCCGGCAAATGGGCCGTGCTTTCACGCCGCCTGTTTCATGCCGGCGGGTACACCCTCGATGTCGCCGGGGTGAGGGCCGAAGCGCCCGCGGTCATCGATCACGTGCTCCATGTGCGGGGCGGCCTGAAGACCTCGAACCTCGCGCTGGAACCCTCCGACGCAGCGCTCGGCGAAGATCACGGCTACTCCTTTCACACACCCTCGGCGAATGAAATCCGCGTCATCGCTCTCTCCCGTCAAAATGGAGAATCTTCCCGAAAACCCGCGCTTGTCACGGAGGGATTTTCAGGTTATGACAACTTTCTTTTATCCTTGAGTCAAAGGGACCCGTTCCGATGTTTCCAGAGTGCTGTGAGTCGTTTCCATTGGCGGTCCGCCGGCTTTCCCCGACGGACGCTCACTATTTTTTCGGTTACTATGATCTTCCCGCGTGGAGTCCGGACGGTCGGCGGCATCTTGCCCACCGGGTGGCGTTCATGGACCGCCTCCCCCGGAAGGAGGACCGGGCGGAACTCGGCGTGCTGGATGCGGAAACCGGCGGTTCCTTCCAGCCGCTGGCCGACACCACGGCCTGGAATTTTCAGCAGGGGGCCATGCTGCAGTGGCTGCCGGGTGCGCCGGAACGGGTGCTTTTCAACCAGTGGCTGGGAGACCGGGTGGGGGCGGTGGTGTTGGAAACCGCTTTGGGCCGGCGGCGGGAATTCGGTCTGCCCGCCGCCAATGTGTCTGCGGACGGACGCGCGGCCCTGAGCCTTCATTTCGGCCGGATGCTGGATTTCCGGGCCGGATACGGCTACGCGGGGCTGGCGGATCCCCGCGCGGACCGGGCGCAGCCGGAGGATGACGGCATCCACCGCCTGGATTTGCAGACCGGGCAATCACGCCTGCTGGTATCGCTGTCGGAGCTGGGTCGAATCGCCGGCTTCGCGCAGGACCGGAAACTGCTGGTGAACCACGTGAATTTCAACCCGGAGGGCTCCCGTTTTGTGTTTCTGCTCCGGGATTTTCCCGGGGCGGCCCGCACCTGGTCCACCTCGGCGGTCACCCTGGACGCGGCGGGGGAAAACCCCCTCATTCTTGTCGACCGGGCGGTGGCGTCGCACTACCACTGGCGCAACGGGCATACCCTGGCCATGGTGGCCGCCGCCCGCGGAGAACCCCTCACCCTGCGCCTCTACAACACCCGCACCGGCGACGCCGCCGCCCCCTCCCTTTCGTTTTTTGTGGATGACGGGCATTGCTCTTTTTCGCCGGACGGGAAATGGCTGCTGTATGACACCTATCCCCGGGACGGCATGCGCTATCTCTCCCTCTGGAACCTGCAGGAAAAACGGGGCTGGTGTCTTGGCGGCTTCCGCACCGCGCCCATGCGCACTCCTCTGGATATCGATATCCGCTGTGATTTGCACCCGCGCTGGAGCCCGGACGGTCGCTCAATCTCCTTCGACTCCGTTCACGAGGGCATGCGCGGCGTCTACCGCATGGATCTGGACCCTTTCTTCAGGGATCGGGAACCCGCCTGACAATCTGGGTCACTTGTACATCAAAAACACGCCATCCAGGGGCGGAACGGGGAGATCGAAATCGAGGGATCCAGATCCGCGGCGCGGCGCAACGGGCTGCCAGTGACCTGCGGGGTCGAGAACCCGCCATGCGCCCGGAAAGGTTTCCCGGGGGCTGTGATGGAGCGTGAAGGCCCCGAGGGGATCCAGCAGGCTGTTCAGGACGGCGATGAGGGTCCCGCCTCCCGGCAGGGGCTGGCGGTAGGTCCGGCTGCCGTCGGGTCCGAAGAGCAGCGGCGCGCCGGGGGCGTTCGCGAGAAGAATATGACGGAGAAAAATGCGGCGGAAGCGGGTGAAAAAACTCATGAAAAACGCGCCGCCCCCATCCAGGGGATACGTCAGTGCCACGACCCGGCCGCCCTGCCGGGTCGGACACCGGAGCGCTCCCGGCCAGAGCGGGGTTCCATCGCCCCGGTGCAGGCGGCTGAGGACCTCGCATTCGGGATCATGATCGATTTCCAGGACGCGGGCGGCCACGCGCTGGGCGCAAACCCGCGGGCGGGCAATGCCGTAGTCGGAGGGGTCGCCGGCCAGCAGGGTCTCGTAACTGTAAGCCCTCTCCTGCTGCCGCCGCCAGCGGGTGCCGCGGACATGAAGATCCCCGGCGAACCCGCGCCCGCACAGCACCTCCAGCGCCACGGCATCGAGCAGCACGCAGCCGCCGAGCACATTGCGGATTTCGGCATCGCTCAGGGCGCGGAGGGTTTGGCCGTTGACCAGCAGCGGACCGGCGGCGGGGTCGGGCGTTTCCGAGAATCCGTGGGCAATTCCGAGAATGGCGCAGACTTCCCCCCAGAGTGTGGAGGGATGCAACAGGCTCTGCATGCTGCCGTCGGCAGCGCCGCCGCCGGAGGGATTCATCTGCATTTGCAGCGAAAGCGCGGCGGGATCGGGACGGGACACCGGGGTGCCGGGCGCGGGAGCGGGCAGTTCGAGATGGGAGGCCACCCGGGTGGAGAACAGGACCCGGGCCCCTTCGGCGCGGCGGTCGTCCACGCTGAGTGCCGCCAGGGCGGACAGGCGGGGTTTTACCGCCGCCAGTTGGCGGGGTAGCGCCGGATCCAGCGCCAGACCGCAGCCCATGTTGTCGTAGTGGTTGAGAGTGATGCCGGGGGAGCCGAAGGCCGCCGCCTCCAGCATTTGCCACACTGTGTGCGCCGCACTTTTGGAATACACCCCGCAGCGCGGCGAATTTTCCAGCTCGGGATACACCCCGATCGGCCCCTGAAGACAGGCGATCGTCTGACGGGTCACGGCGGCGGTGACGCGGAGGGCCCGGGTTTCGGTGTAGGGCTCCATGTGGGGACGGATCAGAAACTCGGGGTCCTCTCCGACGGCCGCCTGCAAGAGTGCCCAGTTGCGGCCCTCGATGGAATGCTGATCAGGCCGTGAACTCATGAGCCCCAGTCGGGTGCCGGGGTTGGCGGCCTGCACCGCCTTGCGGAGGGCATGCATGGGTTCAAGAAGGCTGTCCCGGGACAGGGACAGCCAGATCCGACGCCAGGGATGCGGCGGCCCCGGGCGGAGCAGCGCCTCCAGCAGGGTCTCCAGGGTGACGGGTTCGCCGACGGTTTCAGAAAACCGGCGCAGATGCTCGTCGCAAAAGCATCCGCCCCAGGCCAGTTCCGGTCCATGGTTGTGCAGGCGCCAGTCATCCTCGACCCAAATCGCGACCGGACGGAGTTCGCGGGCGAGGCGGCTGAACGATTCGGTTAGATCTTTCTGCCACTCCAGACAGAGGGGACAGGCGGCCAGCGGGGCATCGCCCCCGGTTTCCCCGCGCATGGCGCGGTAGGTCTGACCCGGACGGCGGCGGCGGCCGCGGGGCACCTGCAGGAGCGTGGTCCAGGGGTTGAGGCTTAATGCTATCCCTTCCCGGGCAAGCCGGTCGGCAATCCTGCGGCCATGATCGATCCACAGGTCCCACTCCGCGCGCACCGGCATGCCGGTGTTGAGTTCCTCGGCCTGGAACAGGAGCATCACCTCCTCCACCCGGCCTTCGCGGCACAGGCCCACCAGCTCCTCGAGTCTCGCCTCAGGCTCCCAGCCGCAATCGATCTGGTAGCGGAGAATGCACCGGAAGGCGGCGGGCGGGGCGTCAGCGGCGGACACGGGCGTTTCCGTTCCAGATGCTCCAGACCTGCTCCTCATCGGCGGGCTGACCGTAGTCGGTGAGCAGCGTCGCGGCCAGGGCACCGCTGGCCCAGCCGAATTGAATCCATTTTTCCGGATCCCAGCCCCGCAGAATACCGTACAGCATACCGCCCACAAATCCGTCCCCGCCGCCAATGCGGTCGAGCACGCGGATTACCCGGGGCTCCACCACGTGCCACTGATCCCCGACAGCCATGATGCCGCCCCAGAGATGGGTGTCGACACTGAGGACCTCCCGGAGGGTGTTGGCGAACACCCGCGTTTTGGGATACCGCTGCTGCGCGTTGCGGATCATGCCTTTGAAGCTGTCAATCTTTCCGGCGAGCCCCTCGCCGCCGGCTTCCGGCCCTTCCACGCCCAGACAGAGCTGAAAATCCTCTTCATTGCCGATGAGAATATCGGTGTTAGCCGCGATCTCATGGAAAATGGCGCCGAGTTCCTCCTCACGGCCTTTCCAGAAGGAGGCGCGGTGGTTGAGGTCGAAGGAGATGAGCGCGCCGTTTTGTTTGGCGGCCCGGGCGATTTCCAGGCAAAAGGCGCCGGTTTCGGGCGACAGTGCCGCGATCAGGCCGGATAAATGAACGATCTGAACCCCCTCGTCCGCGAAAATGCGGTTCAGATCGAAGTCGGTGGCCGCCAGGGTGCGTCCGACTTCGCCCGCCCGGTCGTTTTGCACGCGCGGTCCGCGGGAGCCCGCTCCGTAGTCGGCCAGATTGAACTGGTGACGGTAGCCCCAGGGATCGCCCTGCGGAATCGAAGGCCCCTCCACCTGGATGTGGCGCGAGGCGAGGTTGTCGCAGATGAGCCGGGAAACCGGACTGCCCTCCACGAATTTGGTGAGCACTTTCACCGGCAGTCCCAGATAAGAGGAGACGCTGACCACGTTGGTTTCGGCGCTGGTGACCTGAAGCTGCAGCGTAGTGGCGGTATGGAAGGGCTGACCGTCGGGCGGGGTGAGGCGGATCCCCATACTGGTGGCGGTGAGCAGGGCGGTTTTGGCGTTGGGTCGGAGATTCATAATATCAGGAATAGCTTTGGCGGGTTTCGGTGAGGTAGAGGTCGTCCTGAAGACTGCGCTGGGGACGGATGCCGGCGGCACTCAGTTCGGCGTGATAAGCCTTCACGGCCTCCACCGGCGCGATGTTTCCGTCGACAATTTCCCGCAAAAAGCGGATGAACGCCAGGGGATGCTCGGAGAGATTGATTTTACGGCCGAAGAGGGCGACCCTTGCCCCGTACTTCTGGGCGTCATGAATGAGCTGGAAAGCGTCCAGGGTGGTGCCGGCGCTGCCGCCGAGAATCCCGACGATGAGGCCCGGATCGTAGGAGGCCAGCTCTTCGAGGGGGCCGGGTCCGTTGTAGGGAATCTTCAGGAAGAGCGGCCGTCCCACTTTGGTCACACCGGCCAGACAGCGGATGATATGGTCGTTGAGGAAACCGCCCACCTGCTCCGGACTGAATCCGGGATCGACATTGGGATTGAACACCTCGAGAAAATACCGGAAGCGCTTCCGTTCCGCTTCCAGACGGAACTCGTGAAAGGCCTCCAGCGCGGCGTAATCCCAGTCAATGTCGTTGGTGAAGGTGATCGAATACAGTCCCAAATCCGCCCCGGTGAAGGGGGTGAGGTGCTGGTTGACCTGTTTGCCGTATTTGATGTGGTCAATGCCGGCGCTGCGGAAATGGCGGGAGGGATGGGCCGGATACTTGCCCTGCCGCACCGCCCACACATCCGTGGTGTCGTTGGCGCGGGCGGCCGGGGTGATGGCGGAGCGCTCGAAACGGCGCTCCTCCATGGCCAGCTTCTCCAGATTGGAGGCGGAGAGCAGCATGATGTCCACCAGGCCCTGGTCGATCACCTCCCGGATTTGACGCCGGTAGTCCTCCAGGGTTTTCCAGCAGCCCTGGGAGCGGTCATAGCCGTGGGGACAGGCGTCGGACCGGTTGGGTCCGGGGGCCTGGACCCCGAAGGCCATGTCGGCGTCTTTGGCGTCCGCGAGGATGAAATCCCGGGCTCCGGAGGGATTCGCATGAATGCGGGCGAGTTTCTGATCCAGTGATTTTTTCGTTTGTATCATGGGCGCGGTTCCCGAATCAGTGCATTTCCACGGCCACGGTGCCGATCCCGGAGCGGAGATAGCTGAAGCGGACATTGGGATGGTCGGCCAGCAGCGACATCGGGACCGAGCTGTCGGCAATTTTCTTGGAAATCATCAGGGCGCTGAGACGGATCCCAAAGGGATTGTCATGGTGTCCGGGATGCCAGATCGACACGCAGTCGGATTTCCAGGTTTCGCGGGGCCCCACGGTGACCGCGTCGGTGGGCACCAGCGCGACATTGCCGCCGCCGCTGGTGCGGGCATTCTGCATAATCGTGACCGGGTGCAGTTTGACAATGCGGGTGCCGAGGTTGCGGAAGACCTCCGGAGGGGGCGGTGCGTCCCGCCATTCGCCCTCGCGGGGAAGCGGGTCGTTGAAGGCCCAGTGCTTGATTTCGCCCTGACCTCCCTGCATGATCGCGCAGCGGACGCGGTCGAAACTGCCGCTGAACGCCTCCAGATCCCCGGTGGGAAAAAATTTGTTGGCGTCGGGAAGCGCAAGCTTCGGATCCATGCGGTCAAAACAAAGTTCGTTGTCGCAGCGGGCAAACGACAGCGGATGTTCCGGGGAAACCGGCACGCCGTTCTCCAGCCATTCATCCATCCCCCAGAAACAGGCGCCGAGGCGGCCGAGGTTGATTCCCAGGGCGTTGACCATGGCGGCCACAATGGGAAGCTGCTCGGTGGGTCCGATGGGACCGCAAATCCCCACGGGATTGTCTGGAGTGGACTGGGTCCAGGCCTCCAGATACTCCAGGGCCTGGGCGCTGTAGAATTCCTGGGGCGTGTCGAAAATACGGACCGAGAAACCGGGACGGGAAAGCTGAAGCAGATCGTCGGCGGTCAGCCGGGCGGCATCCTGCAGAATTTCGGGATCCAGCGTGGTGTAGTCCCACCAACCGGGGGCAAGTTTGCTGAGAGGTCTGGGCATGACAATTCCTTTTAGATCAGGGGTTGGAGGTCGGGGGGACGGGTTGGCGGATGTGTCCGCCGAGAATCGTTTGCAGGGGACGGTAGCCGTCCGGCGCAAATCCAAGGGGGAGGTGCTGGGTGAACCCTTCGGCAAACTCCCCGGCGCCGGACTCCCCGCCCAGGACGCGGGCAAGCTCCGCCTGCGTTTCCAGGTAAGCGTCCATGCCCTGGGTCTGGTCCAGCCATTCTTTCTGACTGCGGTGACAGGCCAGCGCCCCGCGCTTGCGGTCCATGACGCTGTCGATCCCGACATAAAATCCGGGATACACGCGGGCTCCGTCCGCCGGACGGCGGAAGCCGTGCGGAAGCGCATGATACAGAGCCCGGTCGGCCGCGTAAGGCGGACGATCCGGCCAAGTGCGGTAGTTGGGCATGCCGGCGGTGAACAGAGCGGTGACCGCCAGGCGGGCGGTGTTCATGTGATCCTCCATGTAATCCTCCAGCGCGTGCGTGAGAACCACGTTTGGACAAATGGCCCGAAACACCGAGGCCACCCTTTCCAGACTTTCCTGGTTATAAAAAATCTCCAAATCATTGAACAGCGGCGGATGGGGAACGGCGTCCAGCGCGGCGGCCGCGTCCCGGGTTTCCCGCCAACGCAGCGCGGCGGTCTCCTCCCGCCCCAGCTCCATGCTCCCGCAGCAGCCGTTGGCAAGATTCAGATAATGGGTCTCGCACCCCGCCGCCCGCAGCAGCGCCAGCGTGCCCGCGCAAGTGAACTCCACATCATCCGGGTGCGCAAACACCGCCAACACCACGGGAGCATCCTTTATAACCTTGTCAGACATCGTTAAACTCCAAAACAGGATCCGGAAATTGAAATCATGAATGAAGTTGTTATATCCAATTTTTCTTACTGGCAATGAAAATTTACGACCATCGGCGTTTTTTTTTCTTGCCATAGTAAAGTTGTTATTACAAAAGACTGTCAGGATCTCCGACTGCCCCCCTCAAGGGGGGTTGTTATAATTTCTCCCAAGCAAAGGATAGCACATGAACCAGAGTATGCGTGATAAGATCAAGAGTACGGGAAAAGGAGGGGCTCCCCGCGCCATGCCCGCATGGATCGGTCTGGCCGTATTGATGTTCCTGGCCTTGCCGGGTGTCCGCGGCGCCGAGGCGGACGGGCGCGTGCTCCTGCGCCTGCAGGGACTTCCCTCCGCGGCCGACACCAGCGCGTCCGGTCAGGCCAACCGCCTGATTCTCCGCGAATTCAGCCAGACCTATCCCCAATACGACATCGAACGCTTCGTCTTTCCGGTGCTGGAGGGCATGGGGATGGACCAGGGCCCGCTGATGGCGATCACCACCGGGGTCCCCCCGCTGGGCATTTATGTGAATTTCCGGCAATCCTCTACCTATGTGAACCATGGCTTCCTGGCGCCGCTCGATGTGCTGCTGGCGCGGCTGCTGAGCGACAATCCGCGGGTCCGCGAATCGGATACGCGCGGCAACTGGCTCGAGGACCCCTCCCCCGCCGAAGTGGCGGCCGCCGTGGAGGCGCTGCGCGCCCGCGTGGCTCCCGCCGCCTGGCCGGTGGTCTACCGCGCTGCGGACACCCATCTGGACGGTCTGCCCGACGGCCCCCATGTCTGGGCGC